>JAPPHZ010000050.1 GCA_028820935.1 bacterium
ACAGGGTGGGGAAATTCACTGATCGAGACCGGGGAATCTCGACGATCGTCAACAATGGCTGCATCGAAGGCGGGGACGACTTGTTCCAACTGCCTCGTACGAGTTGGGCACGCGTGTCCTGCCGATGTGAGGCTCCGTTGACCGCCAATCTGCTGTCGATCGTGAACGGTCTGGTGTTCGACGGTGTCGGCCCCGAGCCGGTGGAGTACCCGATCCACACCGAGGGTGGGCGGATCGTGGGCTTGGAGGGTCCACCTCCGGAGGCGGCGCGGGTGATCGACGCCCGGGGTCGTGTCGTGACACCCGGCCTGATCGACGCCCATTTGCATGCCTACACGGTGAGCGTGGATCTCTTGGAGAACGAGGCCTTGCCGATGAGCTACGTGGCCGCCAAGGCGGCCCGCCGCCTGGAAGCCACCCTACGCCGCGGGTTCACCACCGTACGAGACGTGGCGGGCGGCGACATCGGCCTCCGGACCGCCATCGACGAGGGGATCATCGACGGTCCCCGCTACCTCTTCACCGGTCCGGGCCTCACCCAGACCGGAGGGCACGGCGATGCCCGTCCCGGTCACCTCGCCATCGAGGTCCTCGGCCACCATGCCGGGGAGATCGTCGACGGGGTCGACGATCTGCGACGGGCGGTGCGGGAGCGTTTCCGGACCGGTTCCCACGCCATCAAGATCTTCACTTCCGGGGGTGTGGCTTCGCCCACGGATCCGCTCCGTATCAGGCAGTACTCCGCTGAAGAGGTGAGGGCCGTCTGTGACGAGGCATCACGGCGGGACTCCTACGTAGCCGCCCACGCCTACTCCCCAGAGGCGATCGCCCACTCGGTGACGAACGGCGTGCGGACCATCGAACACGGAAACCTCATCAACGAGCAGGCAGCCGTGCTCATGGCGGAACACGGCGCCTATCTGGTCCCCACCCTGATCGCCTATGACGCCATGGGACGGCGCGGCCCCGGTCTCGGCCTTTCCCCGGTCTCCGAGCGCAAGAACCGCGAGGTACTGGAAGCGGGCCTGTCGTCGATCGGCATCGCCCGCCGGGCCGGAGTACGCATCGGTCTCGGAACCGACCTGGTCGGCGACCTGGAGGACGAACAGCTCCTCGAATTCAGGAACCGGTGCGAGGTGGATACGGTAGGCGACGTCCTCCGCTCCGCCACCTCGGTCAACGCATCCATCCTGCGGCGACCGGACCTGGGGGTGATCCGGGAGGGCGCCATCGCCGACCTGGTGGTGCTGGGAGGCAACCCCTTCGAGCGAACCGACGTGCTCTGGTCACCGGATCGGCTGGTCATCCGATCGGGAAAGGTGGTGGAACCATGATGCGCACCTTCATCGGCGAGGAAGGCCGATGAGCCCCAACCGCCTCGCCGTCGACGTGGGCGGCACGTTCACGGACGTGGTCCATCTCGACGGCAGCGGAGAGATCCGCTTCGAGAAGGTACCCACCACGCCGGACGACCCGAGCCTGGGGGTGATCGATTCCATCGCCCGGGTCGACGCGGCGCTTGACCGCACATCCCTGTTCACCCACGGCACCACCCTGGCCCTTAACGCGCTGCTGACCCGCTCCGGCTCCCGAACCGCCGTAGTGGCCACAGCGGGGTTTCGGGACGTTTACCTGCTGGGGCGGACCTCCCGGGACGGGAACTACGACATCCTGTACCGGACCCCTCCCCGCCTGGTGCAACGATGCGACACCTTCGAGGTGACGGAGCGCCTCATGTACGACGGCTCCGTCCGCACCGAATTCGATGAAGCCGACGCCCGCCGGATTGCCGCACTGATACGCGACGGAGGCTACGAGGCGGTGGCCGTTGCCTTCCTGCACTCCTATACCAACCCTGCCCATGAAGTGGCGATGCGGCAGGTTCTGGCAGAGGTCATCCCCGAAGTGGAGGTGTCGATCTCGTCGGATCTTTCCCGCGAGTACCGGGAGTACGAGCGGACCAGTACGGCGGTCCTTGACGCATACATCAAACCGATCGTGCGGACCTACCTGTACGACCTGGGCGCAGAGTTGGCGGCAGGAGGCTTCAAGGGTCGGTTCCTGATGATGCGGTCCGGCGGTGGCGCCATGACGGCGTCTTCCGCCCGTGAGAACCCCGTGAACCTGATCCTGTCAGGACCGGCGGGAGGCGTGATCGGAGCGGCGGGGTTCGCCCGGATGATCGGGGAGCCCAACCTCGTCACGGTCGACATGGGCGGTACCAGTCTGGACGCCTCGCTCGTCATCGAGGGGCAACCGGTCATGCACCAGGGCGCCGAGTTCGAGAGCCTGCCCATAAACATCTCGTCGCTTTACATCCACACGATCGGAGCCGGCGGTGGCTCGATCGCCTGGACTGACGAAGCGGGCGGACTCCAGGTCGGGCCGCACAGTGCCGGCGCGGATCCGGGGCCCGCCTCCTATGGATCCGGTGGAAGCGAGGCCACGTTCACCGACGCCGCCCTCGTAGTGGGTTATCTCGGCCAGGAGACCCCGCTGGGAGGGACCTTGACCCTCGACGCGGATCTAGCCCGCGGCGCACTGGAACCGCTCGCTGAGCGCATGGGCATAACAGTGGAGGAGCTCGCCCTCGGTGTGGTACGGATCTCGGCGGTCAAGGTCATGGGAGCGGTGCGCTCGATCACCGTCGAGTTGGGCCGCGACCCGAAGGACTTCGCGCTCCTGGCGTTCGGCGGCGCCGGCGGGATAGTGGCGGTCGACGTGGCCCGAGAGTTGGGTATGGGCACCGTCATCATCCCTCCGGGCCAGGGCGCCTTCTCCGCGCTGGGAATGCTGATGGCGCACGTACAGCACGACTTCGCGCAGACCGCCTTGATGCCGCTGGAGTCTCTCGAGGCCGGACGGCTCGAAAGCTCGTACGCCGAGATGTCGGCGCGAGCAGTAGATACGCTGCAGTCGGAGGGCTTTCCTGTCGAGAGGCAGGTGCTGGCGCGCTCGGTCGACGTCAGGTACTCCGGCCAGGAACATCCGGTGTCGATCACCCTCCCGGCCGGGACAGCGGACCCGATCGCATATCTGGGACAGCGGTTCGCCGAACTCCACCATCGCCAGTACGGCCATACGATGACCGATCCGGTCGAGGTCACGACGCTGCGTCTGAGCGCCACCGGGACGGTCGATCAACCCAGGTTGCCGACACTTCCCCGCCGGGAGGCCGGGCTGCCCGAGCCGTTCGCGACCCGGCCGGTCCTTGACGCCGGGGGCGCCTACCGGGCCCCTGCCGGGGTGTACAGGAGGGAGGACCTCTGCCGTGATGACGAGATCGCCGGACCGGCGGTGATAGTCGAGCACACCGCCACCACCGTCATCCATCCGGGCGACCATCTGGTGGTGGGGGAGCATGGCGAACTCGTGATAACACTGGGGGTTACCGATGGTTGACGCCATAACGACCGAGATCATCCGTCACGGGCTTCTCTCGGCCTGCGAGGAGATGGCCCGGAACCTGTGCCGTACGTCCTACAACACGGTCGTCTACGAAACCCACGACTACGGGGTGGGACTGCACGATGTGAACGGAGACATCGCTGCCGACGCTCCGGGCATCGCCGTGTTCACCCGCGGCAACGACTACGGCATCAAGCGATCGATCGAGTTCCTGGGAACGGATTCGATGAAGCCCGGGGACGTGTTCATAAACAACTATCCGTACTGGTCGTCGGCCCATACGCTCGACCCGCTCGTGTTCGCTCCGATCCATTTCGACGGGCGCCTGGTCGGGTTCGCGTCCTGCCGGTGCCATGTGCTCGACCTCAAGCAGAAGGACCCGGGATACGTACTCGACTCCACCGACATGTACCAGGAGGGGATCTTCTTCCCGGTCGTGAAGCTGTACCGGGAAGGCGAGATCAACGAGGACGTATTCAACATCGTGCGCTTCAACAGCCGGATGCCCAGCCACACGATCGGGGATTTGCAGGCCCAGGTGTCGGCTGTCGTCACCGGGGTCAGGCGAACCCGTGAAATCGCCGACAAGTTCGGGGTCGAGACCCTCACCGCCGCCATGGACGCCATCAACGTCCACGGCGAACGGCTGGCGCTGGCGGCCCTGCGGCGAATGCCCAAAGGCACGTGGAGCGCCGAGGACTACATGGACAACGACGGGGTGGATCTCGACAGACCGATAAAGATGGCCGTGACTATCACTATCACCGACGACGAGATGATCGTCGACTGGACGGGGAGCGACGAAGGGGTTCGCGGTCCGATCAACCTACCGCGGGGCTTGACCGAGGCGTTCAACTGCCTGATCTTCAAGGCTCTCACCACTCCCGAATGGCCGGTGACGGCCGGCAACTTCCGCCCGTTGCGGGTGATCACCAAGGAGGGATCGGTGATGCACGCCGTTCCACCCATGCCCACCTTCACCCTGTGGGGTGGATTGCTGGGCGGCGAGGTGATGCTGAAGGCCCTGGCACAGGGGATGCCGGACCGCGTACCCGCCTGTTCCGGGGGCGACGTGTGTTCCGTCATGGCTCTCGGAGACGATCCCCGGACCGGAGGACCGTGGCTGGAGGGCATGAACGACGCGGTCGGCTTCGGCGCCCACGCCGGCGGAGATGGTGAAGACGGCATCATGCATCTGAGCGAGCCCGGCTGCCGCAACAATCCCGTGGAGGTGCTGGAAATCAAGGGTCCGCTGCTGATCGACCACTACGGCTACCGGCCCGACACCGGAGGCCCCGGTAAGCACCGCGGCGGCGTGGGTATCAGCAGGGTCTACCGGTTCCTCGCCCCTGCCACCGCCATAGCGATCCTGTACAAGACCGTGAGCCCTCCATGGGGCATCAACGGCGGGAAGGAAGCCGACCCCAACCACGTCGTGATCGACCCGGGAACGGAAAACGAGGAGCGGAAGGCAGGCAGCTACAACTTCCTCGAAGCCGGACAGGTTCTCGCCAACAACACCGGAGGCGGCGGCGGCTGGGGCAACCCCTTCGAGCGCGACCCGGCACTGGTGGCGAAAGACGTCCGCAACGGCTTCGTATCCGTCGAGGCAGCCGAACGCGACTACGGCGTCGCAGTGGACCCCGCCACCTTCAACGTGGACACCAAACGAACGGCAACCCTCCGCGCATGATGGAAACTCGTCTCCCGGCCACCCTTCATCTTCGTCCGGATTGACACTCCGATTGAAGGAGCGAAACGTCTGGCAACCCCTCCCGGTCAGGGCGCGGCAGCATGTCGACCAGGAAGCGGATCAGGTTCTCGGGACCCGTTGCCGTACCTCGTGGCCTTTGTGATGGCCGAATGAGCCGAGCACGCAACGGGGCGGACGTCAGCGTCTACGGCGCCCTCTTCCACCACCCGGTACCCGACATCCGGAGTCGGTGGCACGGTACTCTGGCCGCTCTAGGTGGTGGTCGTCGTCTCTCCCTCCGTGGTATCGGTCGTTTCCCCCTCGGTGGTGGTCGTCGTCTCTCCCTCCGTGGTATCGGTCGTTTCCCCCTCGGTGGTGGTCGTCGTCTCTCCCTCCGTGGTAGTGGTCGTCTCTGCCTCGGTCGTGGTGGTGGCCTGAGCCGCGGTCGTGCCCGTCGTGGGCAGAGACACCCCCGCCCCCACCCCGATGATCTGAACTATCCGGTCGAAGGCACCGGCGAACCGTTCGTACGCCATCAGGAACTCCGTCAGCGCGGGGCGCCGATGGTGTACGGTGTCGGGCGAACGAAACCCGGCCAGGGCGTCGACCGCCGCATCGGCCATCTGGCCCAGCGCCAGCCAAGCCGTCTGGTGTTCCACCGGCAGACCCCGATCCGGTGGTGGTTCGATCAACCCGATGTCGTCGCGGAGGGCGAGAGCCCGACGTTCGATGTCCTCCAATCGCGTTTCCGTATCTCCGTACATCGCTCCGGTCTCGAAGCGGTTGTCCCAATCGTTGTTGGCCGCCCTCATGTCGACCACCAGTTCGCCGACCCGGACCGCTATCCCTTGCATGTCCTCCAGATAGTTGAGAACGTCTCGGCTCGGGAAGAGCTCCGCGGTCGGAGTGGTGGGCGGCTCCGGTTCGGGTTCTGGCAGTGGAGTACCCACCACCGGGGCGGCGGTAGTGGCCGGAGCGGCGGCGGCGACCTTCGCAGCGGATGCGTCAGTCTCCGGCTCGGGGTCATCCCCGCATGACGTGATGGCAGCGACCAGGGAAAGGAGAGCGACCAGGGCCACGATCCTTCGGACAGTGGGAGCGCAAGACCGTCGGTCCGGCACGCCCTTAGCTTCGGATGCTCTTGTCAGCCAACGATGATTTCCCTTCTCTAGGCCTGTCCCAGTTGCAGCACACCGCTGTCTCATCGAACGATTGTCACGTTGACAACCTGGTTGGCCGTCCGGGACAAGTCGACGTTTCTGAAGGCGAAGTTCGAGTCTCCGCCCGGAAAGTCAAGCGCCAGTCCGTCTATATGCAGTGTCCAGTCGCCTGTGCCGGCAACCGGTGCCTTGAATGCCAGATAGAGCTTCCGCTGCGGCGCAAAGTACCAAAGCGACTTTATTTCAAGTTGGATGGTGCTCGTTACGTTCGAGAACAGGGTGTCGTCGAGGTAGGCGCCGAGGCTGGCGTTGCCGTAGTCCGCCACCGTCATCTGCCCCGACCACAACGTCTCGACCGGGTTTTCGCCCACCGCAGCCGTGGCGGCGCTGGTCAATGTCTCCGAGTACCCGTGGTCATCCGTGAAACTGACCTGCACTTTGATCGTCTTGCCCTGGTCGTCTGGTGCCAGGGTGTGGGTCTGGCCGGTAGCGCCGGGAATGTTCGTGTCCGAGTTACCGTCATTGCGGATCCACTGGTCGGCGAACTGCACGCCTGTGAGCCCATTGGCGTCACCGATCCCCGACGTATCCGCGCTGAGCGTCTCACCCACCTGCGGGGTCCCCGAAATCGTGGGCAGGCCGGTGGCCGCCTGGTTCGGCGGCTGTGAAACCTGGGTCGTGGCGGCGCTGGTCAATGTCTCGGAGTAACCGTCGTCGTCGGTGAACGAGACGCTCACCTTGATGGTCTTGCCCTGGTCGTCTCCTGTCAGGGTGTGCGTCTGACCGGTAGCGCCGGGAATGCTCTCGTCCGAGTTACCGTCATTGCGGATCCACTGATACGCGTACTCCACGCCTGTGAGCCCATTCGCGTCACCGATCCCCGACGTATCCGCGCTGAGCGTCTCACCCACCTGCAGGGTCCCCGAAATCGTGGGCAGGCCGGTGGCGGCTTGGTTCGGCGGCTGTGAAACCTGGGTCGTGGCGGGGCTGGTGAGGCTCTCCGAGTACCCGTCGTCGTCGGTGAACGAGACGCTCACCTTGATCGTCTGAGGTCCAGTACGTCCATGTCGGGTGCGTTCACACCGTGCCCCTATTGGAATCTGGGGAGAGCGTACCGCCGGTGGCGCCGCCGTGTCCGGTCTCGGCGGGGCCCGGGTCGTGGCGCTCGGTCGCGCATTGTTAGCCCGCGGGAATCGGGTGGTGCAGGCGGGCGTTCAGGCACGGTGTTAGCCTGCGGCTTATGACCGGCTGGCTCGAAGAAAGACCCGCCGCGGCCCGAACCCGGCCCAATGTCCGTATCCCGATGCGCGACGGTGTCGAGTTGTCGGCCGACCTGTTCTACCCGGAGTCGGACGAGCCCGCTCCGGTGATCCTCAAGTACTACCCATACCGCAAGGACGACCTGCTGCGCGGCGCCACGGTGGATAACGTGGCCTATTACGGCGCCCACGGGTACATAACCGCCCTGCTCGACATCCGCGGGACCGGTGCCTCGGCAGGTGTGTCCGACCGGATGTTACGCCTCCAGGAGTGGGAGGACGGTTACGACGCGGTGGAGTGGGTGGCCGCGCAGCCATGGTGCGACGGCTCGGTGGGCATGACCGGGGTTTCCTACGGTGGTTACTCGACCCTGCTCACCGCTGCCCAGGCGCCTCCCCACCTCAAGGCCATCGCGCCGGTCTACGCCGGATGGGACCTCTACGAGAACAGCCATCCGGGAGGGATGTGGCAGACGTTCATCTGGTCGGGCGCCTACAACGCCATGATGAGCGCGTTTTCCGCGGCGCCTCCGGCGGCCGATCCAGAAGGCGCCTGGTTGGAGATCTGGGAGGAACACCTCACCAACAACAAGCCGTGGCTCAACTCCTGGTTGCGGGACCAGGTCGATGGCCCCGCGTGGCATGAGGGCTCGATCCGGTACGGGCTCGAGAACATACAGTGCGCCACCTTCATCATCGGCGGCTGGCACGACATCTTCGTGTCGGACCCGTTCTACATGTATATGGGCCTGAATCCGGACGTTCCCAAGAAGCTAATGGTGGGCCCATACCTGCACACTCCGCCCAATATCGGGTTCCCGGGGCCGCGCGTCGATCATCTCCACGAGATCGTGCGGTGGTTCGACCAGCACCTGAAGGGAGAGGACACCGGGATCGTCGACGAACCTCCCATCGCCATATGGGTGCGGGGTTACGACCAGCCCCAAGCTCGCCGGGAGACGGCGGCCGGTTACTGGCGGAGCGAATCCGACTGGCCCCTGGCCCGGGCCGAGAGCGAGACCCTCTATCTCCAGCCGGGAGGGCGCCTGACGGATGAGGCGCCCGAAGATGGAGGGGGCGGCAGCGTCTCCTACGCGTGCGACCCCGCGGTGGGTGTGTCGACGATGGGGTTGATGACCGGGCTCGCCGGGGATACGGGCCTGCCCCTGGACCAGCGCCGGGAAGCGCCCGGGTCGGTGGTGTTCATCGGAGAGCGGCTTGAGGCCGATCTCGAATTGACCGGTTTCCCCCACGCCACGCTGTACGTGTCCTCGACCGCCGAGGTCACCGCCTTCTCGGTCAAGCTGGTAGACGTCCATCCCGATGGGCCGTGGGCGCTGGTATCCAGGGTGATCAAGAACGCCACCCAGCGGAACTCCCGGACCGATCCGGCACCCCTCGTGCCGGGGGAAGTTATCGAGCTGAACATCGAGCTGGAACCCGTTTCCTACGTGTTCGGCGCGGGCCACCGATTGGGGATAATGGTCGCCAGCTCCGATTTCCCACTGGTGTGGCCGCTGCCCGAACATGCGACCAACACCGTCCATATGGACCGCGATCACCCCTCGCGGGTCACCCTGCCGGTGGTGAGCCGGCACGACTCCGGCCTGCCCGCGCCGGACTACCGGCCCGCGCCGCCCCTTCCCGAGGCATCGGGGACCACCGAGCCCTTGCGCTGGGAGCTGGTGGAGAGCCTCTCCGGCACGGGGGTGAGCGTGGTTGTCTCATGGGGCAGCGACGCCATCCAAGACAACGGTGCCCGGATCTGCTGGCACGTGGACTTCAGGGCTACCACCGACCGGGCCAAGCCGGCGGAATCGAGCATCGAAGCCGCCTTCCGCTTCGACGTGGACCACGGGGCTTCCACCACCGAGGTCCGGACGACCAGCCGCGTTGCCGGAAACAGTGACGCGTTCCACGGCGTTACGGCGGTCGAGGTTAGAACTGATGGAATGCCCTGTTTCTCGCGCACCTGGCACTGCTCGGTCCCACGGGGATTCCTGTGACCATCGACGTCGCCCACCGCTCGGCGATCGGACGAGACCGCTCGCACGTCCTCCACCCGTAGCCAACTGGCCACCACCGAGGTCACGCCGGACGACATGTATGTGGGCGCGGCCGGGTGCTACCTGGAGGACACCCACGGCAACCGGCTCTTCGACGCCAACGCCGGCCTGTGGTGTGTCAACATCGGCTACGGGCGCGAGGAGATGGTGGAAGCCATCCGGGAACAGGCCGGACGGATGAGCTACGGACAGATCTTTGGCCGGGATCGCAGATCTGGCCCCACCGGGTCTCAACAGAGTCTTCTTCAGCACGGGGGGCTCGATCGCCAACGAGACGGCGGTGCGGACCGCCCACCGGCTAGGGACTAGAAGAAACGGTGTGGGCCCGGCAGGACTCGAACCTGCAACCAACGGATTATGAGTCCGCTGCTCTGACCGCTTGAGCTACGGGCCCTGTGGGGGAAGGATAATCCCGGCGAGTGACCGACCTGGCGGGGGTTAGGGGCGGTAGAAGCGACCCGGCACGCGGGCTATGGCCACATCGCAGGGGACGGTGCGCATGAGGGCTTCGGCGTTGCTGCCCAGGAGGACCATGTTGGCGTTGCCGGCGCCGCGGCTGGCGGCCACCACCAGGTCGGCGTTGCTGATCCGGGCGAACTCGGCCACGGTTTGGGGCGGGGGCCCGTCCAGGACCACCGGGGTGACCAGGCCGCCCCAGCCGGCTACGAACTTCTGCATGCGCTCCTCCAGCAGGGAGAGGCGCTCGCGGCGCAGCACGTCGAGCCGTTCGGGCATGACCCCCGCATCGGAGAGCATGGTCTCGTCGTCGGTGGGTAACGACGCTACGGCCGTCACCGTGTCGGCGCCCGTCGCCAGGAGGAGGGCCAGATCGACGGCTGAAGTGCTGGCCTCGGAAAGGTCTACGGCCGCTATCGCCCGGCGATACGGGGAACGCAGCAGCCTCCGCACGCTGAGCACCGAGGCATGCAGCTTGCGGGCCAGCCTGGTGGTGCGGGGGCCGATCCTCGTTTGATCGACTGAGGACGTGCCGGTGATCACCAACCCGGCTTTGCGGGACAGCTTGGCCAGTTCGATGGCCATGTTCCCCGACCGGACCTCCAGATCCGCCTGGCATCGGGCGCGGGCATTGATCCAGGTCAGCAGGTCCTCCGCCTGGCTCTGGCGGTACAGGTGTATCCGCTCCAGCATCTCGTCGGGGAGCGGGACGTCGGGCGGTTCGGCGACATGGACCAGCCTGAGTTCGGCCTGGTGTGCCTCTGCGAGTATCCGGCCTCGATCGGCCACGCGGCGGGACATCGGGGACAGATCGACCGCAGCGAGCACTTGCTGCATGTCAGCCAAACCGAGCCCGGGGAACCAGCACGGACAGGTACCTTAGCCAACCCCACGGGCGCACGTTCCCGCAACGGGTCATGCTCGAACGAGAGTGAGAAAAAAGGGCAACCGCCCCGCCGTCAGACCCCTAACCGGAGCTACCCGCACCGCCTTCACCCGGCAGGGCGACCCCGCCCGGCTGCGAACGCACCCAGATGGTGCGCTGCGGGAACGGGATCTCGATCCCCGCGTCGTCAAGAGCGAACTTGAGACGCTTTCGCAGTTCCCGCGCCGTGCCGAACTGCTCTCCGGGCTCGGTCCTGACCATCAGGCGCAGGGCGATGGAGTTGTCCCCGAACGCCTGAACACCCGCCATGGTCGGCTCCTGGATGATCGTGAACGACTCGAGTTGCTCACGCCACAACCCGTCCGCCACTTCCTTGATGAGGGCCATCGCCGCCGCGATATCGGTGTCGTAGGCGACCTCGATGTCGACCACGGCCTGGCCCCAGTCCTGGGTGAGGTTGGCTACCCGGGCGATCTCTCCGTTGGGGATGTACCAGAGCGTCCCGTTGATGTCGCGCACCTGGGTGGTACGGAGCTTGACCTCCTCCACGACGCCGACCGTGTCCCCCACATCGACCACGTCGCCCACCCCGTACTGGTCCTCGAGCAGCATGAACACACCGGAGAGGAAATCCTTGACCAGGCTCTGGGCGCCGAAACCGATCGCCACACCGGCTATGCCGGCGCCGGCGATCAGGGGGCCCAGGTTCACGTCGAACTCCGCCAGGGCCATCATCAGGGCCATGCCGTAGATGATCGCCGAGGAGACCGACCGCAGCACCGAACCGAGCGTTCTCGTCCTCTGGCCGCTCCGCTCCTGCTGGTCCACCATGCGGCGGGCCCTCTCGAGCGCGGCCTCGCCCAGTCCGGGCCCGTCGTCATCCGGCTCGAGGGTTCCGGAGATGGCCGCCGCCACCTCAGAGCGCTTGGACAGCCAGCCCTCCACCAGCCTGTCCAGCCATCGGCGCACGATCCGGCTGACGATCCAGGCCAGCAACAGGATGAGTACCACCTTGATCGGACGGGCCGCCAGTTCCGCAAGGCGAGCGGTCCCGCTGCTACCGGTCAGGTCATAGACGAGGCCGCACACGGACCCCGGATCGACACCGCATGCGTCCGCAACGGACTGGGCGATCAGGTAGGAAGACATATGGCGCCACCATTCGATTGAAAGACTCTCTTGGAGGCCGGATGGATGGGTACCGGCCCGAAGGGCAGGTTAGCCCTGTCGGATGGCACAATCACCGCATGGCACGGGACGAGGCATGAGGTTCACCGACCGGGCGCACGCCGGCAGTGTGTTGGCCGGAGAACTCGGCCACCTCGCCGGCCAACCCGCCGTGATCCTGGGCCTGCCCAGGGGCGGGGTCCCGGTCGGCTACGAGATCGCTAGGCGTCTCGGCGCTCCCCTGGAGGTGTTGCTGGTCCGCAAGCTAGGGGTACCGGTCCAGCCGGAACTGGCCATGGGCGCCATCGGCGAGGGCGGGGTACGCGTCCTGGACGAGCAACGGATCGAACGGCTCGGTATACGGTCGGCGGCCGTCGAGCGGGTGGAGCGTAGAGAGCGCCGCGAACTGGCCCGCCAGGCGGAACGGTTCCGTGGCAATGCCCGTCCCGCAGATCTGGAGGGCAAAACCGCGGTGATCGTCGATGACGGCATCGCCACGGGCGCCACCGCCCGTGCCGCCTGCCTGATCACCCGGCGCCTCGGGGCCGGGCGGGTCGTGCTGGCCGCTCCGGTCGCTCCCCGCGACGCATCGGCAACCTTCGCCGAGGTGGCTGACGAGCTGGTGGTGGCCCACACGCCGCGGCGCTTCGCGGCCATCGGCATGTTCTATCGCGACTTCCGGCCCACCCCGGACCATTCGGTGGTCGAGCTACTGGACCTTGCCCGGCAATGGACGCCCGGCCACGAGCCGGGGCGCTGAGCCGGCTTAGCCGGTACTCTCCGCAACCCTCGAAAGTTGGGCGGTGAACAGGGTTTCGCCTGTAGAGTAGTGATAATGACACTTCCCGACACTCCCCTGCTGGATACCATCCGGGGGCCTGCCGATCTCCGATCCCTCGGCTTCGAGGAACTCGAGGAGTTGGCCACCGAGATCCGCCACCTCATCGTGGCCACGGTCACCCGGAACGGTGGCCACCTGGGGTCGAACCTGGGGATAGTCGAGCTCACGCTGGCGCTGCACCGTGTCTTCCGGTCCCCCCACGACGCCATCCTGTTCGACACCGGGCACCAGGCCTACCCCCACAAGCTGCTGACCGGGCGGCGGCGTCAATTCGCCACCCTCCGGCTTCCCGATGGTATGTCCGGTTATCCCAGCCGGGCGGAGTCCGAACACGACTGGATCGAGAACAGCCACGCCTCGACCGCGCTCTCCTACTCCCACGGTCTGGCCGCCGCCTTCCAGGCCGGTGGTGATGACCGCCGGGTGGTGGCGATCGTGGGCGATGGCTCGCTGACCGGGGGCATGGCACTCGAGGGGCTCAACAACATCGGCCATTCCGGTGCCGACGTCACCATCGTCCTCAACGACAACGGCCGTTCCTACGCACCGACCATCTCCAGGCTGTCCGAGAGCCTCATCAAGCTCCGGACCACCTCCGTCTACGAGCGCGGCCAGGGCGTCGCCCGCTCGATTGCCGAGTCGATTCCCTGGGTGGCGGACCTGGTGAGCCGTGGGATAGACGCGACCGAAGTGGCCATTCGCCAGATGTGGGAACCGCCCCAGATCTTCGAGCAGTTCGGCATCCGCTACTTCGGTCCGTTCAACGGCCACGATCTGCCCGAGCTCGAACGCATCCTCAAGAACGTCCGGGCGATGAGCGGCCCCACCGTGGTGCATGTGATCACCCAGAAGGGCCGCGGCTACGCGCCGGCCGAGAACGACCCCATCAAGGCGATGCACGACCTCTCGTCCATCAAGGAAGGCAGCTACACGGCCGCATTTGCCGAACACCTGCTGGCGCTCGCCGGCCGCCATCCCGAGCTGGTGGCGATCACCGCCGCCATGCCCGACTCGACCGGAGTGCTACCGCTCCAGAACCGGTTCCCGGACCGGGTCTTCGACGTCGGGATCGCGGAGCAGCACGCGGTGGCGATGGCCACGGGCATGGCCATGGGAGGCCTCCGTCCGGTGGTGGCCATCTACTCCACCTTCCTCACCCGGGCGCTCGACCAGATCAACCTCGACACCGCGCTCCACGGCTGCCCCGTCATCTTCTGCCTCGACCGGGCCGGTATCACGGGAGACGACGGCGCCTCCCATCACGGACTGCTCGACATGGTGCTGCTCTCGAAGATCCCGGGCATGACCATCTTCGCTCCCTCCTCGTACGAGGAACTCCCCGTGATGCTCGACACCGCGCTCGAGATAACCACCGGCCCCTCCGCCATCCGGTGGCCCAAGACCCCGCCCCTCCGAGCATCGATCGATGAGGTGGGATCCGGGCTGTCGGCTCGCCGGGTCCGCGAGGGATCCGAAGTCTGCCTGATCGGCATCGGCAAGATGCTGGAACCCGTCTCCGAAGCGGCCGACGTCCTCGAACGTGAGGGAGTCAGCTGCTCCGTTTGGGACCCGAGGGTGGTGAAGCCGCTCGATCCGGTGATGATCGGCGACGCCGCCCGGCACGAACTGGTGGTTACCGCCGAGGACGGGCTGCGCGCCGGCGGCATCGGGCAGGCGATCCGCGACCAGGTGGATGGCCCGGGGTCAGCCCGGGTGGTGACGATCGGCCTCCCGACTGCACACCTTCCTCATGGTAAGATCGAAGAACTTCTCGCCCGTTACCGGATGGACGCTTCTGGGATCGTCTCGGCGGTCAAGGAACACCAGCATGCGGCGGTGTTATAGCCAGAAGTCCCGGCAGGTGGGGAATGACGCCAACCAAGACGCGAGAACGGAAAGGGGCCTACTAATGACTCGAAGGCTAGTACCTGTGTTCGTGGTGCTTGCGATGGTCGTTGCTTCATGCGGAGCCGACGACGAGCCTGCCGCCACGACAGCCGCCCAGGAGACGACTACGGCCGCAACCCAGGCTGCCACCACCCAGCCCGAGGAAGTGACGGTAACTCCTCTGCAGGGCGGCACGCTGGGCGAGATCCAGGCCCGCGGTAGCCTGCGATGCGGTGTGTCAACCGCCGCCATCGGTTTCGCCGAGCCCCAGGACGACGGTTCCTACACCGGATTCGACGCCGACTACTGCCGAGCCCTGGCAGCAGCTGTGCTAGGTGATGCCAATGCGGTCGAGTTCGTGGGCACCACCGCCGCCGAGCGCTTCAACGTGCTCGCCGCCGGCGAGGTCGACGTGCTGTTCCGTAACACGACCTGGACCCAGAGCCGAGATACGGAGATCGGCGGTGACTTCGGACCCACCACGTTCTACGACGGCCAGCAGATCATGGGTAAGGCCGACTTCGGCTTCACCGATGCTTCGACTCTGGTGGACGTGGACGGCGCCAGGCTCTGCACCAACGCCGGTACCACCACCGAGAAGAACATCACCGAGGGCGCCCGCGTGGTCGGCGCCGAGATCGAGCTGGTGACCGTGGAGAACTTCCCGGAGGCCATGGACCTCTTCCGGGCGGGTTCCTGCGACCTGGTGACCACCGACGGCTCGGCCCTGTTCGGCCACCGCTATGCCGCCATCCAGAACGGCGAGATCGCCGAGGGAGACTGGATCATCTTCCCGACCACTCCGATCTCCAAGGAGCCGCTCGGCCCCATGTACCGGCAGAACGACAGCCAGTGGGCCGACGTGGTGAACTGGTTGGTGTACATCCTGATCATCGCTGACGAGAAGGGCGTTACGTCCGAGAACATCGACGAGATGGTGGCGAACCCGCCCGACCCCGAAGCGGGTCGCTTCCTCGGCGTAGGCGAGGACGAGCTCCAGACCAAGATGGGTCTCGCGGCTGACGCGTACGCCCAGGCCATCCGGCAGGTCGGCAACTACGACGAGATCTACGCCAACAACCTGCACCCGCTCGGGTTCGCCCGAGCCGGCTCGGCCAATGCCCGCTGGACCGAGGGCGGTCTCGTCTACGCACCACCGGCCCGGTAAAACCAAGTAGATCCGAATCAAGGAGGGGGCGCCTAACCGGTGCCCCCTCCTCGCGTTGTTGGTATCGTTTAGGAGGCCGGCAAAATAACGGAAGGTCAATTGGTCACGCCCCCCGACCGATCCTCTCAGACCCGCGTACCCATATGGCGCAACGTGGTCGTCATCAAATGGGCCACCCAAATCGGCATCCTCGTCGGCCTCCTCTGGCTGGGCTATGTGGTCATAACCCAGGCCACCAGCAATCTTCGGGCCACCGGCATCCCGTTCTCGTGGGACTTCCTAGGCGAACCACTGGGCGTCAAACTCGGTGAGGGGTTCAACACCGATCCCGAGTCGGGCCTGGAGGCGCTGGCGGTGGGAATGGTCAACATGTTGAGGGTCACCTGGAGCGGTGTCATCGCCGCCACCATCCTCGGCACGGTGATCGGGATTTCGAGGCTGTCATCCAACTGGATCGTCTCGAGGATCGCCAACGCCTACATCGAGTTCTTCCGCAACATCCCGCTGCTCGTCCAGATCCTGTTCTGGCAGGCACTGATCGTCGGGCTCCTGCCGGATCTGACCCCCGAGATGGAGGGGTCCCGGTGGCTGTTCGCCAGCCCCAAGGGCATTGCCATGCCCTGGCTCACCCCCCTGGCCGGCCGCTGGCAGTACACCGTGCTGCTCATCCTCGGCGTGGTGGCGGCACGCTGGGTGTACCGGCGCCGGATCGCGCTCCAGGAGCGAGAGGGGCACGATACCCACGCCTTCGCCTGGTCGATCGGCACTTTCGCCGTCTTCCTGGTGGGAGGCTGGTTCGCCCATCCCGTCGCCGGAGCGTTGGGATGGCTGTTCACCGCCCTCGCCTGGGTGGCCGGGGTAGTACCGGTGATCGGTCTCCAGCTGGTACTGGCCGCCCTCGCTGTCTTGTTGGCGGCCCGCTACATCGTGCGGTATCTGAGGCGGCTCCGGTCGCCCGCCGGGATGGCCAAACTCTCGGATGACGACTACTTCCGCCTGGCAGTGGCGGCCGTGGTGGGAATCGGGGTGATGCTGTTCTTCGTATCCGGGGCCGGGCAGGCAACCCTCTCCAGTGTTCTGGGACGGACGCTCTGGTACCAGATGAACTGGGGGTTCGAGCCGCTCTTCGACTTCCTGGCGTCACGGTTCGACTTTGCCGGCGGCGCCCCCCTGCGCTTCACCCTTCCCGAGGTGGTAGTGCCCACCAGATTCCCCCAGTACTCCCACGAGGTCGGTAAGGCACTCACACCGGGCTTCATGGCGGTCTGGATGGGAGTCACGCTCTACACCGCGGCCTTCATCGCCGAGATCGTGCGGGCCGGGATCATGGCCGTGCCGCGCGGTCAGGGTGAGGCCGCGGCGGCGGTCGGTCTGCGCCGGGGCCAGGTGCTGCGCCTGGTCGTGCTGCCCCAAGCCTTCCGGATCATCCTTCCCCCGCTCGGTTCCCAGTATCTGAACCTGGCCAAGAACACCTCCTTGGGTATCGCCGTGGCCTACGCCGACATCGTCCAGGTCGGCCAGACCATCTTCAACCAGGAAGGCCAGGCATTGGCGGTGTTCATCTTCTGGATGGGCTTCTACTCGCTCGTAAGCCTGATCCTGTCGGGCATCGTGAACTACTACAACCGCAAGATGGCCCTGGTGGAGCGCTGATATGACTGATCCCGCATCCGCCGGCGTTGCCGCCGACATGACCGAGCGGGCTCCCGAGCCCCCGCCCACCGGGCCGTGGCGCTGGATGCGCGAGAACCTCTTCTCGGGCCACACCTGGGGACAGATCGCCTTCAACTCCTTCCTCACCTTGGCCTTCGCCCTGGTGCTCCTGAACATCCTGCGGTTCATCACCTCTTACCTATTCGCTCCGGAACGCAAGTGGGCGGCGGTCACCCACAATGCGAAGCTGCTGATGGTCCAGGCCTTCCCGCAGGACGACCTGATCCGGATCTGGATGTCCCTGGGCATATTCATAGTGCTGGTGGTCTGGTCCCTGGCGTCCTGGAAGGTAGGAGGACGGCTCGAGCTCACCACCTTCGCGGGAGGCGTGAGGAGCGGCGCTGTCCTGGTGGCGGTGACGGCGATCATGCACCACGCGGCCGAGGCGCGCACCTTCGGTGTTCCCATCCTGGCATTCGACTCGCCCGCCGACTGGAGCAACGTACGTGCCTGGATACTCGTGGCCGCGGTGCTGGTAGGCGTCCTGGCCCACTTCGCCGTCCGGTGGAGCCGCGCCGCCGCTCCGTCACCGACGATCCCACTGCTGAGCGTGCCGGTGATGGTCATGGCGGCGGTGTCCGCCGTCCTATGGACCGTGGAGCTCCCGGTTCCGTTGGGTCAGTTCGACCAGACCACCGCACCGATAGCCGCCACCACCGCCAGACCGTGGACGATTCTGTTCGCTCTGGCAGTGGCCGCCTATCCCCTCGGGATCCTGGCCGAACGCATCTGGCCGCGCGCCTTCCGGCGGTTCCTCATCTCGGCCTGGGTCCTTTCCTATCCACTGATCATCTTCATCATCCAGCGCAACCCGGTCCTCGACTGGACCGACATGATCTTGCTGCTGGGCATAGTGCTGGGCGCCGGCGCGCTCCGGGTGCTGGTCGCTCTGCCCAGAGGGCCGACCGGCGCCGCGGTGGTGGCGGCTATCGGGCTGGTGATAGCCGCCCTGCCACTCACTTCCGGCGAGGAGCCGCTCTGGGTCGCGGCGGGGTTGGTGCTGATCGGGTTGGCGACACTGATCGCCGCCCTGACGATCAAGGAGCCGGTGGTGACGGTCAGGGCGGCGGCTGCAGGCCTTGTCCTGGCTTGCCTGTTGATCTGGCTCGTCCCGATGCCGTTCCTCTTCCGGGTCCTGGTCACTGCCTTCACCCTGTTCCTGCTCGTAACGCCCACCGTCGGAGGAACGCAGCGGGGGAGGACCTACCTGGTCCGGGTCTGGGTGGCGGCCACGGTGCTGACGGTGGTGGCGTTCCGGCTGGGTGCCACGTTCGTCGACGAATCGGGCCTGACCGCCTTCGTGCGCTCGGATGTCGTCTCCATCCTCCTGGCGGTGGCACTGGGTGGCGGCGCGCTCTGGGTCCTGGGCCTCCCCCCGAGAGGGCATGCCTCCACCGCGGTGGTGGCGGCCATCGGGCTGGTGACAGCAGCCCTGCCATTCGCCTCCGGGGAGGAGCCGCTCTGGCTCACCGTGGGGTTGGTGATAGTCGGCCTGGCGATACTGACCGCCGCCTTCACGATCAAAGAGCCGGTGGAGAAGGTTCGCGCATCGGCTGCAGGCCTTGCGGTGGTGTGCCTGTCGATCTGGTTCATCCCGATGCCGTTCCTCTACCGCACACTGATAGTCGCCTTCACCCTGTTCCTGCTGGTGACGCCCACCTTCGGAGGAACCCAGCGGGGAAGGACCAACCTGGTCCGAACCTGGACAGTCGTTGCGGTGCTGACAGTGGTGGGGTTCCGGCTGGGCGCTGCCAGCACATCCCTCGAGTTCCAGGGAACCACCTTCCTGGGTGGTTTCAACCTGACCATCCTGCTGGCCGTCAGCGGCATCGCCCTGTCCCTTCCCGTCGGCCTGATCCTCGCCCTGGCGCGAACCTCCTCGATGCCCATCTTCCGGCTGCTGGCCACCGGGTACATCGAACTGGTCCGAAGCGTGCCGATGATCACCTGGCTGTTCTTCGGCTCGGCCATGCTGACCGCCTTCCTTCCGGCCGGAGTGGAGTTCGACGAGATCGTCCGGATAGTCGCGGCCATCACCATCTTCAACTCGGCCTACGTGGCCGAGAACATCAGGGGAGGACTGCAGGCCATCGACCGGGGCCAGTACGAGGCGGCCAGGGCTGCGGGCCTGAGCATCGTCCAGTCCACCTCGCTGGTGATCCTGCCCCAGGCGGTGCGGACGGTGATCCCGGCACTGGTCGGGTCGATCATCGTCGCCTTCAAGGACACCTCGCTGGTGGCCATAATCGGGCTGGCCGACATCCTGCTGATCGCTCGCAGCTTCATACCTCAGCAGAGCGACCCCAACTTCCAGGGCACCCTGCCCCAGATGATGTTCTTCATGGCGTTGTTCTACTGGATAGTTACCTTCACGATCTCGAAGCTGAGCATGCGCTACGAGCGCAGCCTCGGTCTTGGAGAACGCTGATGCCGAATCACTGAGGAGGATGTAATGACCACCAACGGATCCCAGGCGATCATCTGCGAAGACGTAAAGAAGTGGTTCGGTGACTTCCAGGCTCTGAGCGGGGTGTCAACCTCGATCGGCTGGGGCGAGGTGGTGGTGGTGATCGGACCCTCCGGCTCCGGCAAGTCCACCTTCATCCGTTGCATAAACCGCCTCGAGGCCCATCAGGCGGGGCGGATCGTGGTCGACGGGATGGAGTTGACCAACGATCTCCGCAACATCGACGCCATCCGCCGCGAGGTGGGCATGGTGTTCCAGCAGTTCAACCTGTTCCCCCATCTCACGGTCCTGCAGAACATCACCCTGGCGCCGATCTGGGCTCGCAACCGGACCAGGTCGGCTTCCGAGGCCGCCGCCATGAAGCTCCTCGAGCGGGTCGGCATACCCGAGCAAGCGCACAAGTACCCCGGCCAACTCTCCGGCGGGCAGCAGCAACGGGTCGCCATCGCCCGGGCCCTGGCCATGAACCCGAAGATCATGCTCTTCGACGAGCCCACCTCGGCGCTCGACCCCGAGATGATCAAGGAAGTCCTCGATGTGATGAAGGAGCTGGCCGAATCGGGCATGACGATGATCGTGGTCACCCACGAGATGGGGTTCGCCCGCGAAGTCGCCGATCGAGTCCTCTTCTTCGACTACGGGATGGTCGTCGAGGAAGGAACGCCCGAACACTTCTTCCACAACCCCCAGCACGACCGCACCAAGCTCTTCCTCAGCCAGATCCTTTAACTAGTTGCGAGTTTGTAGTTGCTAGTTTCTAGTTAGTAGTTGAAAATAGTGGTTAATAACTATTGACTAGCGACTAGCAGCTAACAGCTATTCGGTTGTGCCCTCCTTGAACATCTCGCCGATCGCGGCCACCGCGCCCAATAGGCCCGACGTGTCGAGCGGCAGGAAAATCTTGGTGGCCTGACCGTCGGCGATGCCCTGCAGAGCCTCCAGGTATTTGATAGCGATCAGGTCATCGGTCGGATCGCCGTTGTGGATCGCCAGGAAGACCCTTTCGATGGCCTGTCCCTCACCCTCTGCCACCGTGAGCTTCTGGTACTTGTCCGCGTCGGCCACCCGCTTGATGGCCTCGGCCTCGCCCTCGGCCTGGAGGATCGCGGCCTGCTTGACACCCTCGGCCTTGAGGATGGCGGATCGCTTGTCGCCCTCGGCTTCGGTCACCACCGCCCGGCGGCCCCGCTCCGCCTTCATCTGGCGGTGCATGGCTTCGGTCACGTCCGGCGGCGGCTCGATCCGCTGGATCTCCACCCGCACAACCCTCGTTCCCCACTTGTCGGTGGCGTCGTCGAGGATCTGGCGGAGCTTGCTGTTGATGACCTCGCGGGAGACCAGAGCCTCGTCGAGCTGGAGGTCGCCGACCACGTTACGCAGGTTGGTCTGGGCCAGCTTGGTGATGGCCAGGATGAAGTTCCCGACCGCGTACTTGAGCTTCACCGGATCGGTCGCCTCGAAGTAGATCACCGCGTCCACCGTGACCACCACGTTGTCCTTGGTGATGACCTCCTGCGGCGGCACGTCCACCACCTGCTCCCGCATGTCGACCTTGAGGATTCTCTGCACGAACGGGATGACGAACCGGAGCCCGGGCGAGACGGTCCTCTGGTACTTGCCGAGGAACTCGATCAGACCCTGCTCGTACGGCCGCACGATACGGAACCCGCTCGCTGCGATCAGCAAGACCGCCAGGGCAATGATGCCTAAGAGCAATACGCCCGCTACCTCCATCGGATTTCCTTTCTCTGGTGTTCTCTAGTGGGTTGGTCTCTAGTGGATTTCTCTGACTACCAGGCGGGTGCCTCGCAGGTCCACCACTTCCACCCTTCTACCCTCGGCAATGGGCTCACCTTCGGTGACGGCCCGCCATTCCTCCGCCTCGACCCTGATCAGCCCGGTGTTGGCGCCGGTGTCGACTCTCTCCAGCACCAAGGCTTCCATCCCGACGTAGCGACCGGGCCCCACCACCAGCCCCCCGTCCTCATCCTGGGCTCTCATGAAGCGACGCACGTACAGGAAGGAGATCCCGGTACCGACGAAGAAGAGCAACCATTGGACGATGTCGCTCAGTCCTGTCCAGGCAGCAATAGCGGCGAGCCCGGCGCCGATCGCGAACGGGAGCAGGAAGAACCCGGCCGTGACTATCTCCCCGAGACCCATGAGCAGGGCCAGGCCGGTCCACACCCATCTCCAGACTTCGTTGTCCATCATCGTCTCCAGTCTCATGAGGACGCGCTCGCCGTCACGATGGTTCACCACGCCTACCCGGATACCGTGGCTCGGGCAAGTCCTGCCGTCAGGTCGCCTACCGGATGTCCCTGCTAAGGATACTGACGACTGCCTCCTTAACCTAGACTGCGCACAGCATGTATGGACCCCTCAACGGCGTAAGGGTGGCGCTCGTGACGCTGGCGGTGATCGCTGCCCTGTTTGCCGCAGTTCTCGGTTACTGGATCGTCACCCTGGTCCTGCTTGCCGGAGTGGCTCTTCACGGTCTCGGCTGGCTCTACCTAGCCCAACAAGCCAAGACCGACAATAGTTCCTAGTTTGTAGTCTCTAGTCTCTAGTCTACTTACTGACTACAACTAGCAACTAGTAGTAACGGGGGAAACGCGAGAAATCCTTCGGACGCTTCTCTACGAAGGCATCCCGCCCCTCCTGGGCCTCTTCGGTCATGTAGCCGAGGCGGGTGGCCTCGCCGGCGAAGACCTGCTGTCCCACCAGACCATCATCGATCAGGTTGAAGGCAAACTTGAGCATCCGCTGCGACATGGGGCTCTTGGCGTTGATGATCCCGGCCCATTCCAGCGCAGTCTCCTCCAGGTCCGCATGAGGCACCACCTTGTTGACCATCCCCATACGAAATGCCTCCTCGGCCGAGTAGTCGGCACCCAGGAAGAAGATCTCCCGGGCCCGCTTCTGGCCGACCATGCGGGTCAGGTAGGCCGAGCCGAACCCGGCGTCGAACGAGGCCACATCCGAGTCCGTCTGCTTGAAGATGGCATGCTCCTCCGAAGCCAGGGTCAGGTCGCAAACCACGTGGAGGCTGTGACCACCCCCGACCGCCCAACCCGGCACCACCGCGATGACCACCTTCGGCATGAACCGGATCAGGCGCTGGACCTCGAGGACATGGAGCCTTCCAAGACGGGCCGGGTCGATATCCGCGGCGCCTTCACCCTCGGCGTACATGTAACCGGCTCGACCGCGAATGCGCTGGTCCCCGCCCGACGAGAAGGCCCAACCACCGTCCTTAGGAGACGGGCCGTTCCCGGTGAGCAGGACGGTCCCCACGTCGCTCCATTGGCGGGCATGATCGAGGGCGACATAGAGCTCGTCCACCGTCTGCGGCCGGAAGGCATTTCGCACTTCGGGTCGGTCGAAAGCCACCCTGACCGTCCCCTGATCGACCGCCCGGTGGTAGGTGATGTCGTCGAAGGAGAAGCCCTCTACCGGGCGCCAGGCACCGGGGTCGAACAGCTCGGAGACCATCAGGAGCGAGGCATGTCACGCGGGGCGCCGGCGCAGCAGGCGACCTCCGCACCGTATGCCGCCACCGCCGCCTCCCGATCATCCTGATTCTGGTACTGGGGGGTGTCGTGACGAGGGGTGCGATGGTCCTCCGGTCGCAGCGCTTCTTCCTTCCATGGCGCGGGCCACGTGTAACCCAAGTCCACGATTCCCGGCCGGTCCATGGTCTCGAACAGGGCCAGGGCGTCGCGCATGATCGACCGCTGCTCCCCGGGCCGGTCAGGCGGCCCGCAGGTGTGCCCCAGCGGGAAATCGGTGAAGGCCGCTCGAGGCGGGTTGGCCGATGCCGTGATCGAACGGGCGCTGGTCATGGACAGGGTGGGGACGCCCTTACGCTCGATCGCCCTGCTGACCAGCCCAACTGACTGGTGGCACACCGGTCAGACGGGTACCAGCAGCACCGCGTCCGCCCCCATTTCGAGGGTACGGTCCACCAATACCGGGATCAACTCGGCGGCCAGCCGCCGCTGCGAGTAGATGCCGCCCATAAAGGTGAGCGCCAGCGGCGCCAACTCTCCCACCGTGCCCTCGGCGACCAGTGACCGAAGGGTGTCGATCGGGAAGACCACGTTGGGATCCCGCCGGGCGGCGGCCGGATCGAAGGCGAAGTGAGTCACCCGGAGTTCGGCGCTGTCCACGTCGGTGGGGATCTCCCGGTGGGTCACGTCGTCTCGATGCGTGAAGGCCACCTGCCCGTGGCGGTAGATACCACCCGAGGCGATCAACCCCAACCGGGCTTCCGAAAGCGGTTTGCCGAGCGTGGCCCACGAAGGCGGATCCTCGTTGAGAGCCCAGCGGTAGGGCTGGTAGCCCAGCTGGGCGTAGGTCTCCCTGGTTACCGCGATGTAGTCGATCGGTCGGCGGTCGGTCTCGGTCATACGCCGATTGTAGGACGCTGCCCGGCCATCCATCGCAGCCTTCCAGGTCGGCGATCAGCCGGACGAACATGCAGGGTCGCCGGCTTGGTTAGGGTTCTGACCTGTGTGGAAGGTTCCGGAACCGAGTTCGGTGCAGGGTGTTCGTCTGGAGGACGGCACCCAGATCACCCTGCGCCGCCACGGAAAGGCGTCGGGTCAGCGTCTCGTTCTGAGCCACGGCAACGGGCTGGCCATTGATCTATATTTACCTTTTTGGTCGCTACTTGCCGAAGATTTTGACCTTATACTCTACGATTTGAGAAATCATGGTTGGAATGAACCAGGGTCTTTGAGAGCCCACACCATACCTACATTCATTAAGGATCATGATCAAATTCTAGAGGCTATTGATAAAACATATGGACAGAAACCGAAGATAGGCGTATTCCATTCCTTGTCCGGCCTGGTAAGCCTCCTGTCCCCGACAAGGGGGAGCGGCTTCGCAGCACGGATCCTGCTCGATCCGCCGCTATGCACTCCCGGTAGAAGCTACGAAGAGTTCGACATAGCCGCTACCCGGACAGCGGCCATCGCCCGGCGCCGTAGCGACCGATTCCGCTCTCACGATCAATTCGTGGAGCTGCTCGGCTTCTCACCCGCCTTCCGTCAGGTAGTACCCGGAGTTCTCGATCTGATGGCAAGGACGACTCTCCGCGGAGACGGTACCGGAGACACATACACGCTTAGATGCCCCCGGGAATATGAGGCCCAGATAATCGACTACGCCAGCTCGTACTCGGTGCTTGTGGACTTCAACGATCTCGAATGCCCGACCAAGGTCTTAGGGGCTGACCCATTGGTACCGTACTCGTACCTGCCCACACTCGACCTCAGTGACATGCTGAGCGTCGACTACGACTTCCTTCCGGAAGCTACCCATTTTCTTCCGCTCGAACAGCCGGAGCAGTGCGCGGCGATAGTACGCGACTACATCAACTCGATTAGTTTCTAGTCCGTAGTTGCTAGTTACTAGTTATGTATCTGTACTAGCGACTAGGACTTGCTGTCGATAAAGGCTGCGACATCCTTCAATGTGTCCAACGCGTAGCAGTCCTCTACAGCAAACTCCACACCAAACTCTTGAGTTATCAGCTTCGCCAGGGCAACGGCCTCCAAAGAGGACACACCGGAGTTCATGAGGCTGATGTTCAGATCGTCCGGGATGTCGAGGGTCTGACCATCGACCTCTATGTTCTCGTTGACCAGACTGGTGAGCCGTTCAGCAGTTGAAGCCATTGATGCATTCCCCCTCTCAGGTTCGCGTAGCGTTCACAGCCCTGGTACAGAGCCGCATGGTGAATCCTAGTCAATCAGCCCACCGGTTCCGCCATCCCGGTTGACCGGTTCCAGTCCGGATCCAGGTCGATAAGGAACCGGGCGCATCGCTCGGCTTCGGGGAGTTCACCGAGGCGCTCGGCCATCCGCGCCAGCCCTGAGACGCAGCGCAGGAATCCCCGGTTCGTCTCGTCCTCCCACCTGACCGACTGGCCGCCGTTCCAGCCGTTGCGGCGCAGAGCATCCAGCCCGCGGTGGTAGCCGACGCGGAAACAGGCATAGGCGGCGACCGCGTTCACCAGCGTGGCCTCGCTCCGCTCGTACCACCGCCCCAGGGCCGCCCAGGCATCCATCAAGTCAGGATGGTCGGCAACCGCCCGGGCGAGTTCATCGAGCGTGGAGGCCGCGCCGATCCGGCCCGACAAGCCGGGATCGGGGGCGGGCAACACAACTCTGGGGCGCTCGCTGCCACCGAAGCCGACCGGCTGGAACTCCATGTGTTCTCCTCCCGGCTATCGCGGGAACTCGGGGAAGCGGAGGATGTCGCGACGGACCAGGATCTCGCCGGCCAGGTTGCGCCGGGTCTCCTGCAGCGCCTCGGTCGCGGCTATCGCGGTCTCCTGAGCGGCTCTCTTCTGGCGGCGTAGCCTCCGCACCTCGTCCCGGAGGAACTGGTTCTCCTCCTCGAGGGCGATGATGCGCTTGACGCCTTCGATGTTGATGCCCTGGCCGGTCAGACCCTGGATCAGGGAGAGGCGCTCGAGGTCGGCATCCGAATAGCGGCGGGTACCACCGGGAGTCCGGAACGGCTCGATCAACCCCCTTCGCTCGTAGATGCGGAGGGTCTGGGGATGCATGCCGGATAGCGAGGCTGCCACCGAGATGACGTAGACCGCCTCCATTTCGGGTGAGATTCTCTTGCCGGGCATGCCGCTAGCCTCCTTCCTACAGGCGTTCCGCAGTTCTCATCAAATCATCGACACCGCAGCCCTAGAGATGCGCTCTCGGGTCGGCGGTCTCGTACTTGTCCTTAAACTCTTCCAGGAGCTTCTTGGCATCCCGCGGCAGCTTCTCCGGGACGGTCACCTGCGCCGTGACCAGCAGGTCGCCAGGGCGCCCCTTGTCCCTCCGGACTCCCTCCTTGCGTATCCGGAAGGTCTTGCCGGAAGGTGTGCCGGCCGGGATCTTGAGCGTGACCGGGCCGTTCAGCGTCATCACCCGCACCTTTGCGCCCAGGGCCGCCTCGGTGAACGTGATCGGCAGCTGCATGGTCAGGTTGTCGCCCTTACGGGAGAACACGGGATGCTGGCCCACGCTCACCTTGACCAGCAGATCGCCCGGGGGACCGCCCCTCGGCCCGGGCGCTCCCCGGCCCCGCAGC
This sequence comes from bacterium, assembly GCA_028820935.1. Taxonomy (NCBI): domain Bacteria; species bacterium. The sequence continues at coordinate 27,279 of JAPPHZ010000050.1, forward strand.
CGGATCGTGTTTCCGTCCTTGATGCCGGGAGGGATACGGACCTTGATGGTACGTGCGCGGACTTCCTGGCCGGAACCGCCGCACTGGAGGCAATGCGACTCCACGTTCCTGCCGGCGCCGCCGCACACCGGGCACGGGTTGGTGAAGGAGAAGAAACCCTGATTGGAAGCGACCGTGCCGGTGCCGCCGCAGTTCCCGCAAACGTCCACCGTGGTCCCGGGCTCCCCTCCCGAGCCTGAACAGCGCCCGCACTGGACCGCGCCCTGCACCCGTACCGGACTGGTGGTTCCCCGGACGGACTCCTCGAAGGTCAGGTCCAGGGTGGCCGACATATCGGCGCCGCGCTGGGGGCCTCTACGGCCGCGGCCGAAGTTGAACAGGTCACCGATGCCCCCCGCACCGCCGAACAGGTCTTCGATCCGGACCTGCCCTCCGGCGAACGGGCCACCCCCAGGGCCGAAACCCTGCGCTCCCATGGAACGGACCTGGTCGTACTCCCTTCGACGGTCGGCGTCCGACAGCACCGAATATGCCTCCGAGACCCCCTTGAAGCGCTCAGCGGCATTCGGATCGTCCGGATTGGCATCCGGATGCAGCTTCTGTGCCAGGCGCCGGTACGCCTTCTTAATGGTCGCCTGGTCGGCATCCTTCCCCACCTCGAGGAGCCGGTAGAAGTCCTTCTCGAGCCAGTCACGGTTCATGGCCTACCCCCGGACAGGATCACGCCGGATCCTCCTCCCCGGCTTCCACCCCGGAGGGTGGGGAAGGCTCGTAGCCCACCGCGACCAGGGCAGGCCTGACAACCCTCCCCTTGAGGAGGTAGCCACGCCGCAACTCGGCCGTGACCACCATCGTGCCGCTCCCCTCGGCCATCTGGGCCGCTTCATGGAGCGTGGGATCGAACGCGGCGCCCAGGGCCTCGATCGGCAGGAGGCCCTCCCGAGACAGCGTGGAGAGCAGCAGCTCGCGCGTGCTGGACATTCCCTGGCGCAAGCCGTCGTCCGGAGACCCGGCCGCGCTCTCCATGATCAGGGCGGCATCGAGGCTGTCGAGCACCGGAAGGATCTGGAGCATCACCCGCTCCGACGCCCTCGCGACCGACTCCTGCTGGACCCGCGCCGTGCGCTTGCGGTAGTTGTCGAACTCGGCGACCGACCGCTTCCACCTGTCCTCCGCCTGCTCGGCCGCTTCCCGCGCCGCCAGCAGTTCGTTGATCAGGAGCGCCACGGCCTCGTCCGGATCCTCGGGAAGCTCCATGTGACCGATCCGGCCATTCGGGTCGTCTTCGAGGACGGCCTCGACCACCTCCTCGGGCGAGGGCGTGGTCACCTCCTCAGGCGGGACGCCGGAACGATCGGCGCTCGGCCGGGTGGCGCCGGTCAACCGTCCTCCCCCTCATCGATGATCTCGGCCTCCACGATGTCCTCATCATCCGGCATCGCCTGACCCTCATCGGCGGACGCCTGCTCCTCGGCCTCCGACGCGTACATCTTCTGGGCCAGCACGGCGGACGCCTGGAAGAGGGCATCGATTCCGGACTGGATGTCGTCGGCCGAGGACGCCTCGTCCTCCGAGACCGACCGCAGGGCCGCCACCGCATCGTCGATGGCGGACCGCTCATCGTCATCGAGCTTGTCTCCGTGGTCCTCCAGCAGCTTGGCAGTCTGGTTGAGGACCTGATCGGCCCGGTTACGGGCATCGGCCAGGTCCCGGCGCTGGCGGTCCTCGTCCGCGTAGCGCTCCGCATCCTCCACCATCCGCTCTATCTCGTCCTGCGACAGGGCGGTGCCGCCGGTGATGGTCATGGCCTGCTGGCGACCGGTGCCCAGATCCTTGGCGTTGACCGACACGATCCCGTTGGCATCGATGTCGAAGCTCACCTCGATCTGGGGCACACCCATCGGGGCTGGCGGGATCCCGGTCAGGCGGAACTTGCCCAGGCTCTTGTTGTCGCCCGCCATCGGGCGCTCGCCCTGCAGGACATGTATCTCGACCTCCGGCTGGTTGTGATCTGCCGTGGTGAAGATCTCCGTGCGCTTGGTGGGGATGGTGGTGTTGCGCTCGATCATCTTGGTCATCACGCTTCCCTTGGTCTCGATACCGAGCGTCAGTGGCGTCACGTCCAGCAACAGGATGTCCTTCACGTCACCGGTCAGCACGCCGGCCTGGAGGGCCGCGCCGGCCGCCACCACCTCGTCCGGGTTGACCCCACGATGGGGGGTCTTACCGGTCAACCGCCTCACCAGGTCCTGGATGGCCGGCATCCGGGTGGAACCGCCCACCAGCACCACGTGGTCGATCTCGGCGGCGGGCACCCCGGCGTCAGCCACCGCCCGCTTGAACGGGCCCTCGGTCCGGCCTACCAGATGATCGGTGAGCTTCTCGAACTCGGACCGGGACAGCTTGGCCTGGAGATGCAGCGGCCCGTCTGAGGTGGCGGTGATGAACGGGAGGTTGAGGTCGGTCTCCGGCACGGTCGACAACTCGATCTTGGCCTTCTCCGCGGCTTCCTTGAGCCGTTGCACCGCCATCTTGTCGGTGCTCAGGTCGACGCCGTTCTCGTTCTTGAAGCCGTTCACCAGCCAATCGATGACCGCCTGGTCCCAATCGTCCCCGCCCAACTGCGTGTCGCCGCTGGTCGACTTCACCTCGAACACGCCTTCGCCGATCTCCAGGACCGACACGTCGAACGTTCCTCCACCGAGATCGAATACCAGGATGGTCTGGTCGGACTCCTCCTTGTCGAGGCCGTACGCGAGGGCGGCCGCGGTGGGCTCGTTGACGATCCGCAGCACGTCGAGGCCGGCGATCTGCCCCGCTTCCTTGGTGGCCTGCCGCTGCGCATCGTTGAAGTAGGCCGGCACCGTGACCACAGCGGACGTGATGGGCGTTCCCAGGTATGCCTCGCCGTCGCGCTTCAGCTTCATCAGGGTCCGGGCCGACACTTCCTGGGCCGTGTAGGACTTACCGTCGGCGCCGACGGACCAGTCGGTTCCCATGTGGCGCTTGACGGATCGAACGGTGTGATCGGGATTGGTGATGGCTTGCCGCTTGGCGACCTCGCCGATCAGCACCTCACCGTCCTTGAAGGCCACCACTGATGGCGTGGTGCGAGCCCCTTCGGCATTGGCGACCACGGTCGGTTCGCCGCCTTCCAGCACCGCGATCACGCTGTTGGTGGTCCCCAGATCGATTCCGACGGCCTTGGCCATACGTTCTCCCTTTCCGTACTTCTCAGTGTCTTCGATAGGTATAACCTAAGTCATACCTTATCATATTCCCGTGAATCCTCCGCATCGCCGGGATTCCGGAAGTGGTCGAGGGTCAGCGTCAGTTGCCTGTAGAATCTAATCCAAAGCAGTACTAGCAACTAGCAACTAGCAACTAGCAACTAGCAACTAGATATCCCTTAGGCGCTTGCTGGAGATGACTCCGGTGTCGAAGCCGGCCAGGTTCAGGCGGCCCGAGAAACGGGCGTGCTCGATCTTGAGGCAACGGTCCTGAACCACGTCGAGGCCGGCGTCGATGGCTGTCCGGGCCGCGCCGTCGTGGCGAAGGCCGAGCTGGAACCACACCACCTTGGCGCCGATGGCGATAGCGTCGTCCACCACCTCTGGGATGAAGCGAGGATGGCGGAAGATGTCGACGATGTCAGGCACCTCCGGCAGGTCCGCAAGCGATGCGTAGCACTTCAGGCCGAGCACCTCGTCGTACATGGGATTGACGGGGTAGACGCGCAGGTGGGTACGGACAAGGTAGGTGGCGACGAAGTTGGACGCCTTCAACTCGTTACCGGACACGCCGACCAAGGCCACCGACTTCGCCTGGCGGATGATCCGCAGCCTCGTGCGGGCGTCGGCTTCCAGTACCTCAGTCATCGTTCAACCCCCAAGTGCTTGGTCGAGGTCCCAGAGAATGTCTTCGATGTTCTCGAGACCGATCGAGATCCGGATCATGTCGCCGCCCACCCCGGCCGCATCCCTCTCCTCGGGCGGAACCTGCTGGTGCGTGGTGCTGGCCGGGTGGATCACCAGCGTCTTGGCATCACCCACGTTGGCAAGATGGCTGGCCAGCTCCACCCGCTTGATGAACGACACCCCCGCCTCGTAGCCCCCGGCTATGCCAAAGGTGAACACCGCTCCCGGCCCGCCCGGCACGTACTTACGGGCCAGGTCGTGCGAGGGGTGGGCAGGCAACCCGGCATAGGACACCCACGACACCCGGCTATCCGCGTCCAGGAACTCGGCCACCGCCTGGGTGTTGGCCACGTGGCGCTCCATCCGCAACGAAAGCGTCTCGAGGCCCTGCAACAGCAGGAACGAGTTGAAGGGCGACAGGACCGCGCCCACATCCCGCATCAGCTCCATGCGAGCCTTCATCAGGTAGGCGTACTCCCGGAAGTTCGCCCAGAAGGTGAGGTTGTGATAGGCCGGTGACGGCTCGACGATGGCCGGGAAGCGTCCGTTGTCCCACGGGAAGACCCCGCTCTCCACGATCACACCGGCGATCGAGGTGCCGTGGCCGCCGATGAACTTGGTGGCCGAATGCACTACCACATCGGCGCCGTGCTCGATCGGTCGGCACAACGCCGGGCTGGCGAAGGTGTTGTCCACCACCAGGGGCAGGCCGTAGGAGCGCGACAGCTCGGCCATCGGCGCAAGGTCGAGCACGTCACCCGCCGGGTTGCCGATGGTCTCTCCGTAGACGAGCCGGGTCCGGTCGGTGATGGCCGCCTCGACGGCATCGAGGTCGTTGGTGTCCACGAAAGTCGTTTCGATGCCCATCCGGCGTAGCGTCACGTCGAACTGGGTGAACGTGCCGCCGTACAGCGACCGGTTGGCGACGATGTGGTCCCCCACCTCGCAGAGAGTGAGTACCGCCACGAGCTGGGCCGACATACCGGAGGCGGTCGCAAGGCCGCCCAGGCCACCCTCCAGGGAGGCCATGCGCTCCTCGAATGCCGCGTTGGTGGGGTTCCCGATCCGCGTGTAGATGTTGCCGAAGCTCTGGAGGGCGAACAGGTCGGCAGCCTGCTGGGGATCCTCGAACACGTAGGACGTGGTCTGGTAGATGGGCATGGCGCGCGCGCCGGTCTCGGGATCCGGCCGCTGGCCGGCGTGGATGGAACGGGTGTCGAAGCCGAACTCGTGGCTCATCTGGCGCGCCTCCTGCCCCGGGTCGTAGACGAGGGATCCCAATCGGACTCCAGATGGTAACGGAGGTGGGGCTCGAACAGATGCGGCTCGAGCAGGAAGGCATCGTGACCCTTCTCGGAGTGCACGGTGATCCAGTTGAAGTCCACGCCGGCCGCCTTCAACTCCTCCGCCAGTTCCTTCTGCTCGCTCGGGTAGTAACAGACGTCGGAGTCGATCGAGAAGACCAGATACTCGTGGGATCCGGCCGCCAGCAGCTCCTGGAGCTTGACCTGCCGGCGCTCCGCCTCCGCATACAGATCGAAGTCCTGCCAGGCCCACATGGTCCGCAGGTAGGCGTTGGCGTCGAAACGCTTGACGAACTTCTGGCCCTGATGCCACATGTAGCTCTCGATCGGAAGCCGTACCCGATCTCCATCTCCGGACTCGGCCACCTCGCCCCTGGCCCGCTTCTTCATCTGGTCCAACGACACGAACGTCTTGTGGCCGATCATCCGGGCGAGGGCGAGGCCGGCATCGGGCGCCGGCCCGTCGTAATAGTTGCCCCCGTTGAAGTCCGGGTCGTTGTAGATGGCGTTGATCTGCTCGAAGTCATGGATCACGTGGAGGGTGGTGGCCCGCAGGCCTGCCGCGATGGGAATGACGAAGCGCACCCGATCGGGGTAGCGGACCGCCACGTCGAGGCACATCATCCCGCCCACGCTGCCTCCGACCACCGCATGGAGCCGGCTCACGCCGAGGTGGTCCAGCAGCCTGAAATGTGCCCGGACCGTATCGCCGGCGGAGACGCTCGGGAAGTCCGGTCCGTAGGGCTTGCCGGTGAGCGGATTGATGCTGGCGGGGCCGGTGGTGCCATAGCAGTGACCCAGCCAGTTGGCGCAGATCACGGCGAACTTGTCCGTGTTGAGGGAACGGCCAGACCCGATGAATTCATCCCACCACCCGGTATGCACCTCGTCGGTCCAGCGGTCCTCGGCGCCGGCGTAGTGGCGGTTCTCGCCGGCCGCGTGGTGGCTGCCGGTGAGGGCGTGGAAGAGGAGGATGGCATTGTCGCCGTCCTCGTTGAGCTCACCGTAGACCTCGTAGGCAAGGGTTACCTCGGGCAGTTCTTCGCCGTTCTCGCAGACGAACGGATCCGATTCGCTGCCGAACGTGAAGAACCGGGTCTCGACCGGTCCGATGCCTGTGCCCATGAGTCCATTCCGAGCGCTTCTGGATCGGCGCATACGATATCAACCTATCCGGCTATCCCGAACATCGGGGATGGGATGGAGCTTCTAAAGCTCCCGCCGGTCCGCCAGAGCCCTGCCGAGGGTGATCTCGTCGGCGTAGTCCATGTCGCCCCCGACAGGCAGACCGCTGGCAGGTCGGGTAACGGTAATCCCGAAGGGTTTGAAGCGTCGCGCCAGGTACATGGCGGTGGTATCGCCCTCGATGGTGGGGTTGGTGGCGATGATGATCTCGATCCGCAACTCCCCGGTCCCGCCCGCGCCGTTGTCCCCGCCCCGGTCCCGGAGCTCCTCGATCCGCAGCTCGAGTTCCTCGATCCGCAGCTGGGAGGGTCCGATCCCGTCGATGGGCGAGAGGGCGCCGCCCAGCACGTGGTACTGGCCGGCGAACTCGCGCGTGCGCTCGATGACGGCGATGTCCTGGGCGCGTTCGACCACGCAGATGTACCCGGGCTCGCGGCGCGGGTCGCGGCAGATCGAGCACTCCTCTCCGGCGGTGACGTTGTAGCACCGAGAGCAGAAGGAGGTCTGCTCTCGCAGGTCGATGATCGCCCCCGCCAGGCGGCGGGCGTCAGCCTCCTCGACGTTCAGCAGGTGAAAGGCGAGGCGCTGGGCGGACTTGCGACCCACTCCGGGGAGCCTGCTCAGCTCGTCGATAAGTCGTTGAACGGGACGCTCGAACATCAGCCTGACCAGGGTAGTCGGTGATAGTGACGAAACCGTCGCACCCTCCAGGAGGGTACTGAAAAACGTCCAGTCGGCCCGGCATCCTTCAACGAAACCAGGTCGAGACATGGCGAGTCCAACCCATCCCCGTCTTTTTCAGCACCCTCCTCTAGCCCTGATTATTCCTGTTCCCAGCACACCAACGCGCATCGGGCCACTTCAACCCACATAATTCGCAAGCGGCCACACCTCACCCTGCGGTTGATTCCGCACCGACTGGAAGACGGGGGCCATCAGATGGGTGTAACCCAAGGCCAGGAGTACGAAGGCTCCATTCTCGTCATCCGGACAGACCCCCACCATGAATAATCGGGGCTAATCGGGCTGGACCTCCTGGAGGTTCAGCTCGGATTCGCGCAGCAGTAGCTCCGCCTGATGCATGGCCGCCGCCGGGTCCACTTGCGGCGGCGCCGGCGTGGGGGTGGGTTCATCTACCGGCTCGGGTGGGTCGTGGGCGTCGGGCTCCGGTCCGGAATCGGGGATGCGGTCCGGCGGGGGCGAGGGATCCGATCCGGCATCCTGCCCGTGCGACCCGCCCGGCGCGCCCGCCATACGGAAATCGATCTCCACCGACCTGCCGAGGAGCCTTCCTCCCTCCCGAGCGAGCAGCGCGGCCAGATCGGCGTCGTTCGAGAGGGTCTTGTAATGGAGTTCGTATCCGGCCGGAAGGTTCAGTACCAGCGTGGAACCCTCCACTGCGCCCGGAACAGCCTCGCGGAAGAACGCACCCAGCCTGCCACCCAGCCTTTCGATGACCGCGTTGCTGAGCTGCGGCCAGATGCGGTCCAGGTCCAAATCGGTGAGTCGCTGGTCGGACGCCGGGACGGGGGCCTGCGGCTCTTGAGGCGGAGGGTCCGGAGTCTCCACCGGGGCTTGGGCCCCAACGGCCGGAGCGGAGGCGGCCGGAGCGGAGGCGGCCGGAGCGGAGGCGGCCGTCGGGGTGCGGGCGGGCGCCACCGGTCGGCCCATCTCGAGCCGCTTGATCCGCCTCAGCAGTCCCTCCGGGCGGTCGTCCAACTCGGGGCGCGATAGCTTCAGGACGGCCAGCTCCAGCATCATGCGCTCGTCCCGGCCCTCCCTGAGCTTGACGAGCGCCTCCCCCAGAAGGTCGATCGACCTCATCACCGAAGCCGCGGGGAGCCGGCCTGCCACCTCCTGCCAGCGCTCGATCACCTCAGGCGGCTCGTCGGTGAACTCCCTCACATTGGAGCTGTAGTGGGTGAGGAAGACCCCTCTGAAGAACCCCAGTGCATCGCCGGCAAAGCGCCGCAGATCGACACCGCCCGCCGACAGGTGGGCCACCAGCTCGAGGGCGGCGGCCGGCGCCTCGTCCACAACCGCATCCACCAGCTTCATGAGCGACTCCGGCCCGGCCACCCCGAGAGCCGTCTGGACGCCCTCCTCCGTGATGGTGCCGTCCCTGGCGGCTACCTGCTCCAGGAGGCTCAACGAGTCGCGGACCGACCCGGCAGCCCGCCGAGCCACCGCCAGCAGGGCGCCGTCGGTGGCCTCGAATCCTTCGGCCTCGGCTATCCACCTCAGGTGGTCGGTCAGCGTGTCGGTGGGCACCAGGTGGAAGTCGAACCGCTGGCTCCGGGAACGGACCGTGTCGAGCAACCGGTAGGGCTCGGTGGTGGCCAGCACGAAATGCACGTGATCGGGTGGCTCCTCCAGGGTCTTGAGCAGAGCATTGGCGGCCGACTTGGTGAGCATGTGGGCTTCATCGAGGATGAACACCCGCCGAGCGCCCCCAACCGATGCCACCGTGGACACCCCGGCCCGCAGTTCCCTGATGTCCTCCACCTTGTTGTGGGAGGCGGCATCGAGCTCCATCACGTCCATGGAGACGGATGACGCCACACCGGAGCAGGAGTGGCAAGCACCGCACGGTTCGCTGTCCGGACCCCGGTCGGGACAGTTCAGCGCCATCGCCAGCAGGCGGGCGGTGGTTGTCTTGCCCGTGCCTCTGGGACCGGTGAACAGGTAGGCGTGAGCCACCCGACCTGCGGCGATTTCCCTGGCCAGGGTCACCGTGACATGCTCCTGACCGATTACCTGATCGAAGCGCTGCGGCCGGTACTTGCGGTAGAGCGCCTGGTACTCCATCGCCGGAAGCGTACTCATCCGGCACGGTCCGGCAACCTGGCCGCCTAGCTATCGTCGGAGTGTGGTCGTCCATGCGGAACCCTTCCGGCACGTTGCCCGCGAGGCTCGAGAGAACTCCGAATACCTGCGGCTGGCGCCCGCCGCCGCCAAGGCTGCCGAGTCCAAGGGCAGGGAGAGTCCGGAGGAGCCCGACCCGCTGCGCACCGCATTCGAACGGGACCGCGACCGCATCGTCCACTCCAACGCCTTCCGGCGGCTGGCTCGAAAGACCCAGGTCTTCATCGACCCCGGCAACGACCACTTCGTCACCAGGCTCACCCATACGCTCCAGGTCGCCCAGATCGGACGCTCGATGGCGGTGGCGCTCGGCCTGAACGAGTCCTTGACCGAGGCCATCTGCCTGGGTCACGACATCGGCCACGCCCCGTTCGGTCATACCGGGGAGGATGCCCTCGACGAGATTCTGGACGGGGGTTGGATCCATGCCGATCACTCGGTGCGGATACTGTCGGTGATCGAACCGCTCAACCTCACGTGGGAGACAAGAGACGGCATCCGCGCCCATCCGTGGCGGATCAAGGAGGGACCCGCCACCCCGGAGGGGACCCTGTGCCGCTACGCCGATCGGATCGCCTACCTGAGCCACGACCCGATCGATGCCATGAGGGCCGGGATCATCCGCTACCGGGACCTGCCGTTCAGGGCGCAAGCCCTGCTCGGCGACCAGCACGGTCGTTGGGTGACCGCGATGGTGCACGCCGTGGTCGACGGCTCGATCAGTGCCGGCATGGTTCAGATGGCGCCCGATGTGGCCGAGGCCATGGACGACCTGCGGAACTTCATGTTCGAGCGGGTCTACCTTCGGCCTGAAGGTCAACCTCTGAGGAAGCAGGCAATGGCGGTGGTGCAGGACCTGGTCCGCTTCTACGAGACGCACGCGTCCGAGCTACCCCCCTCGGCGCGGCGGTCCGATTCGCCGCAGCGCCAGGCGGTCGACTACGTGGCCGGCATGACCGACCGTTTCGCCAACCGGGTCCACGCGGCCCGTTGCGGGTAGGGCGAGATGCTTCGACCGGTAATCCTGGCGGGAGGTTCGGGCACCCGGCTGTGGCCGCTGTCGCGTCCCGAGCATCCCAAACCCCTGACCCGGCCGGACGGCGAGCACTCGATGTTGCAGGCAACCGTCCTGCGCGCCGCCCTACTCCGGGATCCGTCGGATCCGATCATCGTGTGCGGCAAGGACCACTACCCGCTGGTCTCGGACCAGCTGGCCGAGATCGGGGTGAACCGATTCCGAGCAGTCCTGGAACCGGTGGGACGCAGCACCGCCCCTGCCGCGGCCGCCGCGGCCTTGCTGTCGGCGGCGGACGACCTGCTGCTGGTGCTCCCCGCCGACCATGCCGTCAGGGACACCGAGGCCTTCGTCGAGGTGGTGGAACGAGCCATGGACGCCGCCCGGGCCGGCTGGCTGGTCACCTTCGGCGTCACGCCGGACCGGCCCGAGACTGGTTACGGCTACATCGAGCACGGGCCGTCCATCGGCCTCCCGGGCGTGATCCGGATCGCCTCGTTCCGGGAGAAACCCGACCGTCCCACCGCCCGCCGTTACCTCGAGTCGGGCCGCTACTCATGGAACTCCGGCATGTTCCTGTTCCGGGCCGGCACCTTCGTCGACGAGCTGGCTTCGGCGAGTCCCGGCATGGTCCGCCAGGTACGAGCCGCGCTAGGCGGCGAGGGCGAGAATGGTCCGGCTGTGCTGGACGAGCAGGCCTTCTCAGCCTGCCCGGATGGCTCCATAGACCGGACCGTGATGGAGCGGACCAGCCGGGGCGCCATGGCGCCCCTCGAGGCCGGGTGGTCCGACCTCGGGTCGTGGGCCGCTCTCTGGGAGAGAGCAGCCGGTGACGGGCGCGGGAACGTGGTGGCCGGGCCGGCCGAGCTGCGCTCGGTCTCGTCCAGCTACGTCTCCGCCGGAGAACGGCCCGTCCTGGTACTCGGCCTCGACAGGGTCATCGTGGTGGACACCGGGGACGCGGTCCTCGTCGCATCCATGGACAAGGCCCAGGATGTCAAACCACCAGAGGTTAGCTGTTAGTTATTAGTTGCTAGTTAGTAGTGGTAAGAACTAGCAACTAGAGACTAGAAACTAGCAACTACTCAACTGCCGGATCGCTGGTGACGAGTTCCTCTTCGGGTTCGCGGAGGCCGACTCCGGCGCCCGTGTCGCCGTGCTCGGCCAGCTCCCCGTTCGGCTCGCCATCCTCGCCGGGCATCTGGAGGGATGCCAGCCAGTCGGCGCCCAGGTTCGACGGGAGGACGCTCGCCTCGGGAAGATCCGGCTGGATGGACTGGTAACGGGTGGCGCCCGTTCCCGCCGGGATCAGCTTGCCGATGATCACGTTCTCCTTGAGACCCCGCAGGTGGTCCGAGCGGCCGTTGATGGCCGCCTCGGTCAGAACCCGGGTGGTTTCCTGGAACGAGGCCGCCGACAGCCACGAGTCCGTGGCCAGCGATGCCTTCGTGATTCCCATCAACTCGGGCCGTCCCTCGGCAGGCTGGCGGCCCTCCTTGACCAGACGGCGGTTCTCCTCGCGGAACTCCCCGTAGTCGACCAGCTGGAGCGGCAGGAATTCCGAGTCGTTCGAGCGTGCTACCCGGACCCGGCGCAACATCTGGCGCACGATCAACTCGATGTGCTTGTCGTGGATGTCCACGCCCTGGTTCCGGTAGACCTCCTGAACCTGTTCCACCAGGTACTGCTGGCAGGCCCTCACTCCCTGGATGTCACACACTTCCTTGGGATCCAGCGGACCCTCCGTCAGAGGTGTACCCGGCGCGATCTCGTCGTTGTTGCGAACCCTGAGGCGAGCCCGGCGGGAGACCTCGTACTGGGTCTCTCCCTCCGAGGACTCGATCACGATGGCCCGTCCGCCGTCCTCCGTCTCTTCGATCCGGACCCGTCCGCCGACCTCGGAGAGCACCGCCTTCCCCTTGGGAGAGCGGGCCTCGAAGAGCTCGACCACCCTGGGAAGACCGTGGGTGATGTCCTGGCCGGCCACGCCACCGGTGTGGAACGTGCGCATGGTCAGCTGCGTTCCCGGCTCGCCGATCGACTGGGCGGCCATGATCCCGACCGCCTCGCCGGGCTCGACCATCCGGCCCGTGGCCATGCTCAGCCCGTACGAGGCCTGGCTTATCCCGTGGGGGATCTCGTCGGTCAGGGGCGAGCGCACCCGCACGCTCCGAACCTCCGAGGCGGCCTCCAGGGCGACCATGGCGTAACGGTCGAGCACCTCGCCGGCCACCAACTCCCGCCCGTCCTTCGTCACCAGCGGATCGTCGTCGACCAGCACATCGTCGACGAGTACCCGTCCGTACACACGGTTCCGCAGGTTGGTGATCAGCTGCCACTCCTTGCCTTCCATGACCCGGATAGGAATGCGGATGCCCCGATCCTCCGATTCCTCTTCCTGCACGATGATTTCCTGGGAAACATCGACCAGGCGGCGGGTCAGGTAACCCGAGTCGGCGGTCCGGAGGGCGGTGTCGGCCAGGCCCTTCCGGGCGCCGTGGGTGGAGATGAAGTACTCCAGCACGGTCAGGCCCTCCAGGAAGTTGGCCTTGATCGGGCGGGGGATGATGTCACCCTTCGGGTTGGCGACCAGGCCCCGCATACCGGCGATCTGGCGGACCTGCATCCTGTTCCCCCGGGCGCCCGACTTCACCATCATGTCGATCGGGTTGAAGTCGTCGCTGGCCAGGGTCTTCTCCATGGAAGCGGTCACCTCTTCGGTGGCCTCGGTCCATATCTCGATCAGCTCCTGATGGAGTTCGTCCTGGGTGATGATGCCGCGCTGGTACTGGCGATCCTGCGCGTCAGCCTTCTTCTGGTGCTTGTTGAGTATCCGCTGCTTGTCACGGGGCGCCCGCACGTCGCGCAGCCCCATGGTCAGCCCGGACCTGGTCGAGTAATCGAATCCCAACTCCTTGAGCCCGTCCAGGGTTCGCTGCACCACGTTCTTCCCGTACCGCTCGATGATCTCGGCGATCAGCACCTTGAGGTCGCCCTTCAGCACCACGGCATCGAGAACCGGGAAGTTCTCGGGCATGGCCTGGTTGAGCAGGGTCCGCCCGAGGGTGGTCTCGAACAGCCGGCTGCCGTCCACCGGCGTCTCGGTGATGAGGTTCGGGATGAAGTCGGCCAGTTCGGCATGCAGATCCGGATCGCCGGCGATCTCGCCCAAGCGCAGCTTGATCGGGGCGTGCAGGGATATCTCGCCCAGGTCGTAGGCCATCAGCGCTTCGTCAGGGTCGGCAAACACCCGGCCCGCCCCCGCGGCGTCCTCCACCTTCTCGGACAGGTAGTAGATGCCGATCACCATGTCCTGGGACGGCGCCACGATCGGGTAACCGCTGGCCGGGGAGAGGACGTTGTTGGTGGAGAGCATCAGGATCCTGGCCTCCGCCTGAGCCTCGGCCGACAGCGGCAGGTGGACCGCCATCTGGTCCCCGTCGAAGTCGGCGTTGAACGCCTCGCACACCAGCGGGTGTATCTGGATCGCCTTACCCTCGACCAGGATGGGCTCGAAGGCCTGGATGCCCAACCTGTGCAGCGTGGGGGCGCGGTTGAGCAGCACCGGGTGCTCCTGGATCACCTCTTTGAGCACGTCCCAGACCTGGGGACGCCGCCGCTCCACCATGCGCTTGGCGGATTTGATGTTCTGGGCGATGTCCCGATCGACCAGTCGCTTCATGACGAAGGGCTTGAACAGCTCCAGGGCCATGACCTTGGGCAGACCGCACTGATGGAGCATGAGCTGGGGCCCCACCACGATTACCGAGCGCCCCGAGTAGTCCACCCGCTTACCCAACAGGTTCTGGCGGAACCGGCCCTGCTTGCCCTTCAACATGTCGGTCAGGGACTTGAGAGGCCGGTTGCCCTGGCCGGTGACGGCCTTGCCCCGCCGACCGTTGTCGAACAGGGCGTCCACCGCCTCCTGGAGCATGCGCTTCTCGTTGTTGACGATGATCTCGGGAGCGTTCAGATCGAGCAGTCGCTTCAGCCGGTTGTTGCGGTTGATGACCCGCCGGTAGAGATCGTTGAGGTCCGACGTAGCGAACCGGCCGCCGTCCAGCTGGACCATCGGGCGGAGATCGGGCGGGATCACCGGCACCGACTCCACGATCATGCTCCGCGGAGAGTGCTTGCCCTCCCAGAACGGCTTCACCACCTTGATCCGCTGGGTAGCCCGGTGGCGGCGCTGGGCGGAGGTGGCCACCAGGTTCTCGCGCAGCATGGCCATCTCGGCATCCAGGTCGATCCGCCTCAGCAGGGCCTTGACCGCCTCGGCGCCCATTCCTCCCGAGAAATAGTCCGAATACTGGTCATCGAGCATCCGCCAGAGCTGCTCCGATTCCACCAGCATCTTGGGCTTCAGGCTGCGGAAGGTCTCGAAGGCCTCCCGGTAGAGATCGCACTCCCGCTCGCACCGGTCCTGGCGGTCGGCGATCTCACGCTCGACATCGCGCCGCCGCGCCGTGATCTCCTGGGGCTTGGCGCCCCCTTCCTCCATGCGCCGGATCTCTTCCTCGTGTCGCGCCAGACGGTTGTCCCGCCACTCCTCAAAGTCCTCGCGCTCCAGATCGATCTCGACCTCCATGCGGGCCTCCAGATCGGGCAGCTCGGACAGACGCTTCCTCTCGTCGAGTTCGGTGACCACGTAGGAGGCGAAGTAGATGACCTTCTCGAGCTCCTTGGGGGACATGTCGAGCAGGTAGCCGAGGCGCGAGGGAACGCCCTTGAAGAACCAGATGTGGGTCACAGGAGCGGCCAGCTCGATGTGGCCCATGCGCTCCCGGCGCACCTTGCTCCGGGTCACTTCCACATTGCACTTCTCGCAGGTGATGCCCCGGTAGCGGATGCGCTTGTACTTGCCGCAGGCGCATTCCCAGTCCTTCTGGGGACCGAAGATGCGCTCGTCGAACAGACCCTCCTTCTCGGGCTTGAGAGTCCGGTAGTTGATGGTCTCCGGCTTCTTCACCTCCCCGAACGACCAGGAACGGATCTGTTCGGGCGAGGCCAGGCCGATCTTGAGCTCGTCGAACACATCCCTCGTGGGCGCGCTGGAGGAAGCCGCGTAGCTCCCGTACGTACTGAACCGGTCAGGTGTTTGACCCCAATCCACGCTTATCAACCTTCTTCCCTGCGCTCCGGACGCGACAGATCGATTCCGAGCGACTCCGACGTGCGGTAGAGGTCCTCGTCCAGGTCTCTGAACTGGACCTCTTCCCCCGCCGACAGCAGCTCTACGTTGAGACACAGGCTCTGCATCTCTTTGATTAGCACCTTGAAGGATTCCGGAATCCCCGGTTCGGGTATGTTGTCGCCCTTCACGATCGACTCGTAGACCTTGACCCGACCGAGGACATCGTCCGACTTGATGGTCAGCAGTTCCTGGAGGGCGTAGGCGGCGCCGTAGGCCTCGAGTGCCCACACCTCCATCTCGCCAAAGCGCTGGCCGCCGAACTGCGCCTTACCACCCAACGGCTGCTGGGTGATCATCGAGTAGGGACCGGTCGAACGGGCATGGAGCTTGTCGTCCACCAGGTGGACCAGCTTGAGGATGTAGAGGTATCCAACCGTGATGGTCGTGTCGAAGGGCCGCCCGGTACGACCGTCGTAGAGGACCGCCTTGCCGTCGTCGCCCACGAGGCGCACCCCGTCCCGGTTGGGGAGGCTGTTGGCGATGACGTCCCGTATCTCGCTCTGGCGGGCGCCGTCGAACACGGGAGTGGCCACGGGAGATCGGGGCGGCCTGCCCTCCGCCGCCGGGGTCGCGCTCTTGAAGGGCCGCCATCCCTGAGCGGCAGCCCAGCCGAGATGTGTCTCCAGCACCTGGCCGAGGTTCATCCGGGATGGAACACCCAGCGGCGAGAGCACGATGTCGATGGGGGTTCCGTCTGCCAGGAAGGGCATATCCTCCTCCGGGAGGATCTTGGCGATCACGCCCTTGTTGCCGTGCCGGCCGGCGAGCTTGTCCCCTTCGGAGATCTTGCGCTGGCTGGCCACGCACACCCGTACCAGCTCGTTGACTCCGGGCTGGAGATCGTCGTAGCCGTCGTCCCGCCGGTAGACCCTTACATCGATCACCTTGCCGGACTCACCGTGGGGAACCTTGAGAGAGGAGTCTCTGACCTCGCGGGCCTTCTCGCCGAAGATGGCCCGTAGCAGGCGCTCCTCGGGGGTCATCTCGGTCTCGCCCTTGGGAGTCACCTTGCCGACCAGGTAGTCACCCGGGCCCACGTTGGCGCCCACGCGGATAACGCCCTCGTCGTCGAGGTCCTTGAGCACCTCTTCCGCAACGTTCGGAATGTCACGGGTGATCTCCTCGGCACCCAGCTTGGTGTCGCGAGCGTCGACCTCGTACTCCTCGATATGGATCGAGGTCAGCACATCCTTCTTCACCAGGCGCTCGCTGAGGACTACGGCATCCTCGAAGTTGTGGCCCTTCCACGGCATGAAGGCGGCCAGCAGATTCTTGCCCAGCGCCAGCTCGCCCGCTTCGGTGGAGGGTCCGTCGGCGATTACGATCCCGGCCGCCACCTCGTCACCGACGTCGACCACCGGCTTCTGGTTGATCGAGGTGCCCTGGTTCGAGCGCTCGAACTTACGCAGCCGGTAGCGATGCTCCTCATCGGTGCCGGTCTCGACGATCACGATCTCGTTGCCGTTTACGGAGGTCACCACGCCCGCCACCTCGGAGGTGATCAGATCGCCGGAATCCTGGGCCGCCCGGGCTTCCACGCCGGTGCCCACCAGCGGCGCCTCGGCCTGGAGCAGGGGCACCGCCTGGCGTTGCATGTTGGAGCCCATGAGCGCCCGGTTGGCGTCGTCGTGCTCCAGGAACGGGATCAGGGAGGTGGCCACCGAGACGATCTGCTTGGGTGATATGTCCATGTAGTCGACGTCTCGGGGCGGCACCCGGTCGATCTCGCCGCCGGCCCGGCGGACCAGCACCCGGTCACGAACGAAGGTGCCGTCCGGGTTCAACTCCGAGTTGGCCTGGGCGATCACGAAACGTTCCTCCTCCGATGCGGTCAGGTGCTTGGTGACATCGGTCACCCGGCCGTCCTCGACCTCGCGGTAGGGGGTCTCGATGAAGCCGAACCGGTTGACCCGGGCGTAGCTGGCGAGGGACCCGATCAACCCGATGTTGGGGCCTTCGGGGGTCTCGATGGGGCACATGCGCCCGTAGTGGGAGGGATGGACGTCCCGTACCTCGAAGCCTGCCCGCTCCCGCGACACGCCGCCCGGACCCAGCGCCGACAGGCGCCTCCGGTGGGTGAGCCCGGCCAACGGGTTGGGCTGGTCCATGAACTGGCTGAGCTGGCTGGATCCGAAGAACTCCTTGATAGAACCCACCACGGGCCGGATGTTGATGAGCGAGGTGGGCGTGATGGAATCCGGGTCCTGGGTCGACATCCGCTCCCTGACCTGGCGTTCCATCCGGCTCAGACCCACTCGGATCTGGTTCTGGACCAGCTCCCCGACCGTCCGCACCCGGCGGTTACCGAAGTGGTCCGTGTCGTCGGTACGGACCACCACCTCGTTACCGGCCCGGGTGGTCATGGTCTCCTTACCCTGCTGGAGGTGGATCAGGTAGCGGATGGTGTCGATGAAGTCGTCCGGGGTGAAGAGGCCGTTCTCGGTTGGGTGTCCCTCCGGGTTCTCGAACTTCTGGTTGACCTTGTAGCGGCCCACCTCGGTGAGGTCGTAACGCTTCGAGTTGAAGAAGATGGAACCGATCAGTCCCTTGGCGGAGTCCAGGGTGGTCGGCTCGCCCGGGCGCTGCTTGCGGTAGAAGTCCAGCATGGCCTCCTCCACGTCACCCACCGGGTCCTTCTCAAGGGTGTTGGCGATGACATCCGCGTCATGGAACAGTCGGAGGATCTCGTCATCGGTCTCGGCGATGCCCAGCGCCCTCACGAACGACGTGATGTACTGGCGCCGCTTGCGATCCACCCGTACGCCGACCGTTTCGCGCTTGTCTATGTCGAACTGCATCCAGGCGCCCTGGCCGGGTATCACCTTGGCGCCGTACACGTCCTTGTCGGAGGCCTTGTCGACGGAGTGGTCGAAGTACACGCCGGGAGATCGCACCAGCTGGCTCACCACCACCCGCTCGGTGCCATTGATGATGAAGGTGCCGTTGCGGGTCATCATCGGGAAGTCGCCGAGGAACACCCTCTGTTCCTTGATCTCCCCGGTATTGCGGTTTACGAACCGGGCGATCACGTGAAGAGGCTTGGAGTAGCTCGTGTCCCGCTCCTTCGCCTCCTCCTCGGTCATGAGCGGCTCCCCGAAATAATGATCGCTCAGGTCGAGAGCCAGCTGCCCGCCGAAGTCCTCGATGGGTGAGAGCTGCTGGAAGATCCGGCTGAGGCCTTCTTCGAGAAACCAGTTGAAGGACTCTCGCTGGACCGCGATGAGGTCGGGCAGGGGGCTGACCTCGGGGATCTTGGAGAAGGACAGTCGATCAACAGCAGGGGCTATGGCCAAAGCTTCCTCCTAATAGACACCCAACCGGTAACACCGGCCGGTTCGAACTCACTTGACCCGATACATCCGTGTTCCGACGCCAGTCCGGACACGAACTATCACCATGCTCTCCGAATATCGGTCGCCAATCAGGCGGGATGTGTGAAGGTACGCGCGCTCTCCCGACACCATAGGGCACAGCAAACCGGTAGTTTAGCACGCGGCAAAGCCCGCCTAAACCCGAAGCCTTAGGCGGAAGTCAACTCCTATCGACGGGCTCCCGTCGCTGCACCCTACGGGCTATGCCGTCCACTCCGCGGAGATGTTAACGGGACACCGGAGCGGCCGTCAACATCTGTTTCTAGTCTCTAGCCTCTAGTCTCTAGTCTGTAGTTCTTAGTAATTCACTATAGAACATCACTAGCAACTAGTAACTAGCAACTAGCAACTAGCGGGTCTCGACTGAGCCTCCGACCGCCTCGATCTTCTCCTTGGCGGCGTTGGCCTCCTCCTTGGAGACTGCCTCGAGGACGGTGCTGGGTAGGCCGTCCACCACCGCCTTGGCCTCCTTGAGCCCGAGACTGGTCATGGCCCGGACTTCCTTGATGACCTGGATCTTCTTGTCGCCGGATCCGGTGAGCACCACGTCGAACTCCGTCTGCTCCTCGGCGGGCGCCTCGGCGCCGGCGCCGTCGCCGGCCGCGACCGCCATCGCCATCGGGGCTGCCGCGGTCACGTCGAAGTGCTCCTCGAAGGCGTCGAGGAACTCCTTGAGCTCGAGGACCGTCATCTCCTCGAACACACCCAACAGTTCTTCAGTAGTCATGCTGGCCATTGCCATCCTCCTAGATTCCGTACTTTCGGCCGGTGCAGGACACCGGTGGCCGCGCCTGGGCTCGGCCTTATCCTTCTTCCTTCTTTTCGAGCAACTGCGAGAACACCGAGGCTGCGTTCCTGGTAAAGGAACCCATCAACGAGGCGGCTCTGGTCAGGGGCGCGTTGAATGCCCCGGCGACCTTGGCGAGCATCACATCCCGGCTGTCCAGGGTGGCGAGGCGCGCCACCTGATCGGCGGCGATGGCCCGGCCGTCGAGCATGCCGGCCTTGATGACCAGGCCTTCGTGGTCGCGGCTGAAGGCGACCAGTGCCTTGGCGGCCGGTACCGGATCGTCCTCTACGAACGCCACGGCGGTCGGACCCGTGAGCCACTCGTCGAGGTCGACGTGGCCGAGATCGTGGAGGGCGCGCCTGGTGAGCGTCATCTTCAGGACCCGGTATCTTGCCCCGGCATCCTTGAGGGTACGGCGAAGTTCCTGCTGGGCCGCCACCGGCAGGCTGCGGTACTCGGTCAGGAACGATGAGGACGAGGCCGAGAAGTAACCCTTGATGTCTTCAACCGCCCGGACCTTGTCGGGTCGTGGCATGAGGTTCCTCCGCTGGATTGCGGGTCGCGGGCCGCCCCGCGACTTTGCTGGCGGTCGGCCGCACGCGCCGGAACGGCGCACAGGGACAGCAAGGAGGAGTCGAGACGGATGCCTCGATCCGACCTCGGCAGGCGAATCCTCCCGGATTGCTTTACACCCGTGACGGGTACCGGCTGTCTACGGCCAAACATTCCCGGCCGGGACCGGGAAACCGCGGGCAGTGTAGCGGCCGCGCCCATCCTGCGCCAGGCAGGGGTCACCGCCCGTTGCCGGTTGCCGCTCGTCGGTGGGACGAGAAGACTGCTAGCTACCGGCTAGGAAGCCACGCTGGACAGGCGGTCCACCTTGGTCACGTCCACCCTGATGCCCGGACCCATGGTCGAGGCTATCGACAACCCCCTGAGATAGGTGCCCTTCGAAGCGGCCGGCTTCACCCGTAGGAGCTCGGAGACCAGGGCGATCAGGTTCTCGTGGAGGCGCGCCTCGTCGAAGGAGGCCTTGCCGATGGGAGCGGCCACGTTGCCGTAGCGATCGTTGCGGTACTCGATCTTGCCGGCCTTGAACTCGCCGACGGTCCGAGCCAGATCTCGGGTGATCGTCCCGGCCTTCGGGTTGGGCATCAGACCCCGAGGTCCCAGGATCCTTCCGAGGCGACCCACCTTCGGCATCATGTCCGGCGAGGCGATGGCCACGTCGAAGGTTATGTTCCCGCCCGAGGCGATCGACTCGATCAGTTCGTCGCCACCGACCACCTCGGCTCCCGCCTCCTCGGCCTCGGTTGCCAGGTCACCGACCGCGAACACGCCGACGCGAACCGCCTTGCCCGTTCCGTGGGGAAGCACCACCGTGCCCCGTACCAGCTGGTCGGCCCTGCGGGGATCGATCCCCAGCTTCATCACCGCCTCGATGGTCTCGTCGAAGCGGGCGGCGGCGGAAGCCTTCACCATGCGAACTGCCTCGAGCGGCTCGTAGTGGTGATACTTGTCGTATGCGGCGGAGAGCCGGTCGTAGCGCTTGCCCCTGCGGGCCATTGGATTCCTCCTTGTGGTCATAGCGAGCCACTCTCGCGGTAGCTCTCCCATCGGTGTTCGGTTGTAGTGGTCGGTCTGCGAAACAACCGGGTGCTATGGCGGCCATCGGCGTCCCGTCGCTGCGTTCCGCTTCCTCAACGTACCGCTGCGGGTACGCCTTCGTCAGCGGGCCTTGCGAGGAACACCGCTGCCGACGCCATACCACACCGACATTACACAGACAGACCACTAGCCCCGCTTCTTGGGGCGAAGGGCCCGGTCAGTCGGCGACGATGATTCCCATCGACCGGGCGGTGCCGGCCACGATGTTCATGGCGGCCTCAATGTCGTCGGTGTTCAGGTCGGGGAGCTTGGTCTCGGCGATCCGCCTGATCCGATCCCTGGACAGGGTGGCGACCTTCTCCCGGTGCGGCTCCGCCGACCCCTTCTCCACCCGAGCGGCCTGCCGGAGCAACACCGCCGTTGGAGGTGACTTGGTGACGAAGCTGAACGACCGATCGGTGTAGATGGTGATCTCGGCCGGAACGATGGTGCCCACCTGGGCCCGGGTGGCATCGTTGTAGGACTTGACGAACTCCATGATGTTGATGCCGTACTGGCCCAGGGCGGGCCCGACGGGCGGCGCCGGGCTCGCCTCGCCGGCCGGGATCTGAACCTTCAGGATGGCTGCAACCCTTTTTCTGCCCATGGTCCTCTGTCCTTACATCTCTCGTCTTAGTGATCCGGTCTCGGTCCGGCTAGTCGGTGGCGTTCTACTGCTTCTGGATGTCCTCGAAATCCAGTTCCATCGGCGTGTCCCGACCGAAGATCTCGACCAGCACGGTGACTTTCTGCTGGTCGACATTGATGTTCTCCACCACTCCGTTGAAGTCGGCGAAGGGCCCCCTCGACACCCGCACCGTCTCCCCGATCTCCCACGCCGGGCGGAACCTCGGGGCCTTCTTGGCCGCCTCTCTCTTGAGACCGAGGAAACGCTCCACCTCGCGGCGTGACAACGGGGTGGGCTGGAATCCGCCTCCCATCCCGCTACCCACGAACGAGGTGACTCCGGGGGTATTCCTCACCACGTTGAAGGTATGGGTGTCGTCGTACATCCGGATCAAGAGGTAACCGGGGAACATGCGCCGCTCCACCTCCACCTTGCGGCCGCCCTTGATCTCGACCACCTTCTCGGTGGGGATGACCACCTCGAAGATGCTCCCTTCCAGGTGCTGGGAGGTCTTTAGGGTGTCGAGGTTGGCGCGAACCTTTCTCTCGTGACCCGAATAGGCATGGATCACGTACCAGGACCCGCGCTTGTCGTAGGGACTGATCGGATCTTCCTCCACGAACTCGGGAACCAGTTCCTGAGTGGTGGCGGTCTTGGCTCCGTCCGCCGGAGTCTTCGCAACCGGCTGCTTCGGCTCGGGCTCGGCCGGGGTCTCGGCTTCCGCAACCTCCGGGCGGGGGGCTTCCTCGGCGGGTCCCGGCTCGGTCTCGTCACGGGATCCATCGGCCAGGAAGCCGGCACTCAGGAACGCCGCTCCCAGGGAACCGAGCGACGACTCCTCGCCATCTCCCGGCTCGGCGGGAACTCCATCCTGCTGTGTTGCTGTCCGTTCCGCCATGATCAACCTGTCAGAGCTCTGATCCCGGCCAGGACGGATCGGCTGAGGGCCAAGTCCACCAGGAATACGTAACCCGTCAGAACGCCGGTCGTGATGACGGTCACGGTGGTGAATGCGATCATCTGCCGGCGGTTGGGCCAGTTGACGCGGCTCAACTCCACCCGCACCTCGCGGAGGAACTGGACCAGCCGGCCCAAGCGGCCGGACACCGACCCATCGCCACCCGGCGAACCGGGGAGGGTACGGCGCCGGTCACCCTGCTGTTTGTTGCGCCGCTCTTCCCGCTCGGCCATGCGACGCATCTCGCGGTTCATTTTCTGCTGCCTTTTTCTTGTGGGTTACTGCGACGAGAGCCGCAGTGAACGAGTCGAGCAGGGGCGGAGGGACTCGAACCCCCAACCTCCGGTTTTGGAGACCGGCGCTCTAACCAACTTCGAGCTACGCCCCTCGGCTGCCGCAGGGAGTATACGAACAGGTCTGCCCTAGTTTAGACACCTCACGACCCGGTCCGGTCGTCGGTGGCCGGCCTCCCGCCTAGGCCGGCTTCCGGATCTTGGGCGATCTCATCCGGCGGGCCAGCACCACCACCCCTATGGCGGCGATCGATACCGCCGACGCCACCGCGGTGGTGGTTCTTCGATTGGTGGATCTGCGCTGTGCCGAGGGGTGGTCGGTTCCCACCTCGGCCGGATACTCCAGGCCGGCCGTCATGTCATAGGGCACGGGCTCGACCTGGGTTCGCAACGCGCCCAACTCGGCCAGCATCCTCCGCTGGCGAGCGGTGGCGGCCTGGCAGGACAGGCAGCCCCGGCGATGTCGCTCCATCACCGGGGGCAGGTCTATCCCGCCCGACTCGGCGCCGTGGAGGACCAGCCGGGTGAGGCCGCAGGTGGCGATCCGCGGGACGCGATCGAGGCTTGCTCGGTTCACCAGGCGGCTCAACGCGCCTCCTTCAGCAGCTCCCTCAACCGGAGATGAGCGCGGTGCAACCGCACCTTGGAGGCGGTCACCGAAATCGATAGCGCCTCGGAGATCTCCTTGTGCGACCAGCCGTAGACATCCTTCAGGATCACCACGGTGCGCTGGGATCGCGCCAGTTCTGCGAGCGCCGCCCCGAGCCGGGCGCGCAACTCGGTCCGCTCTCCCGCGACCTCGGGATTGCCGCGGTCGCTCGCCTGGGGTTGGAAGATCATGGCGTCGAGTTGGTAGGTGCGCTGGCGAGCCGCCCGTCCTTTGAGCGTCCAGGCGACGTTGGCCGTGATCCGGTACAGCCAGGTGGAGAAGCTCGAATCACCCCGGAAACGCCCGATGGCCCGCCACGCCCGGATCAGCGCCTCCTGCGTGACATCGGCGGCCAGGGTTCGATCACCCGTCAGCCGGACCGCCAGGGTGTAGACCTCGTGTTGATGGAGCCGGGCCAGCTCTCCGAAGGCGTCCCGATCACCCTGTCGCGACCGCTCCACCAGCTCGTTCACATCAGGGTCCAACCGGTGGTCCTGCACCGTCCTACCCGCTCCCGCCGTCCGTATGCATCTCGATGCTAGCCGAGACGTGATCTCCGGCTCCGGACGAGACTTTCGAGCCGAGGACGATCCGGCGCTCATCTCGATCCTTCACCAAGGTGGTGACCAGGGCAGCCTGGTCGGGATACAGGGGCCGCCGGAACCGGAAACGGGCCCTGACCAGAGGATGGGGCCCCGGCGACGATGCAGCGGCCGGCTGGGTAGCCCAGGCGGCCATCAGCAGGCCGTGGCAGATGACACCGCCCACTCCCGACTCGACCCCTCGTAGGTGGTCCCAGTGGACGGGGTTGAAGTCCTCGCTGGCGGCGGCGTACCGCACCAGATCGACCCGGGAGGCCGACTTGGCCAGCGGCGTGAGGGATTCGCCCACCGCGGGAAGGGACTCCGCCCGGGGAACGGAGTTGGCCCGGCGCGCCTCCGCCGCCGGCTCGGAACGCTCCGCAGCCGTGCCGCCCGGCGGACTTTCCGGGGACATGAGGAACAGCGATCGGGACGACAGCACCGTCCGGTCCGCGGAGTCGACGACCTCGGCGCCGAAAGTGACGAAGGCGGTGCCGGCCCGCTCCCGGAGGCGGTCGACCCGGGCTGAGATGGCCAGGTTGGCGCCGATCCGCCAGGGTTGACGCCAGGTGAATGCCTGCTCACCGTGGATGAGCAAGCGGGCATGCGATGCCACGCTCGGATCGCCCAGGAAGGAGGTGGCCACCTTGAAGAGAGCCGCCCCCGCGAAGGAGGGTGGGGCATAGGAGTGCCAGCGCTCGGGATCGTCGCCGGTCGCCGCCACGTATGCGGCCACCTGGGCCCGGCCGACCCCGAACCGCGCCGGGCCGTAGGTACGACCGGCCAGGTCCTCCAAGCCCGTCACCGTCCCGGCCTGCCCCTACAGGGCCGGCGTGGCGCCATCCATCAACTAGCGGGTTTCGCGATGCAGGGTGTGGCGCCGCAGGAAGGGGTTGTACTTCCTGAGCTCGAGCCGTCCGGTGGTATTGGTCCGGTTCTTGGTGGTGATGTAGCGCGACGGGGGCTTTCCCTCGGCCCTCGCCTCGGTGCACTCAAGGGTGATCTTGATGCGGCTTCCCTTTTTCTTGGCCATGGCGGCCCTCCCGCTGTCCGGTTCTCCGACCTGGTCTTCCTGCGTTCCCGTTATTCGATGATTTTGGTGACTGTGCCTGCTCCTACGGT
>JAPPHZ010000051.1 GCA_028820935.1 bacterium
GGGGTGGGGAACTTCGACGATCAACTCCGGGGAATCTCACTGATCGCCATCACTACGACCAGGGACTCAGACCGCAACCCACGAGCGGAGGTAGCGCTCAGGTGTTAGGTTTCGCCCTTGAGTTCGAGGGGCCGACCCAATGGAACAGGCGGTGGACCTCACATCGAATCATGGCGTTCAGATGTCCTTCTGTATGGCGCGACTAACCGGCTCGGTCGGCTGCGCAGAACCGACATGCTGTCGATCGTCCGATTCGACTAGCTGAGGCCTGAGCCCCGAGCATGGATCGCTTAGATACGGCAAGACGGAGCGGCCCGCGTCGATTCTGCGGGCCATAGCTTCTGGTAAGCAATCGGAAGGCTCAAGAATGGATGACGAGGGTGTATGGCCCCGGAAGGGCATGAGTCTCTTCGACACGACCAACGAGAGAGACTGGCGCCCGAACGCAAATATGTCCTGGGGACCTGACTGGACGCTCTACCAATACGGCTACGCAATGGCGGCAAAGCTACTGATGCGACGCACCGCTTCGGGCAAGGACCAGGACTTCTTGATCTACCCGATTCTGTTCACGGCGCGTCAGGCGATCGAGTTGGGTCTTAAGGAGATCATCCTGTGCGGAAAGCGACTTCTGGACCAAGATGCCCCGGATCTGATCAGCCACGATCTACGCTACCTGTGGAAGACGGCCAAGGCCTTGCTCACCGATCCTGAAGCTCTCTACGATCCTGAGGTTTCAGATGACGAGTCCACCACGGCCTTTGAGGGTCTGCTCATGCAGCTCAGCGCCGCGGATCCCAATTCTATGACTTTCCGTTATCCGGTCGACACGGAAGGGCGCCCGTCCTTCGTCGTCGGTGATCGCAACGGAAAGGTCCCCGCATTGATCAACACGCGTGACCTCAGCTACACATTGGAGGCGATGTTCAATTACCTGGACGGAGTCGGTGCATGGTTGGCGGAACTCGAAACAGTCGAGGACTCGCACGCTGACTTCTCGCCACACTACGAGTGGTAGGCAGGAGTGGTGGCGAGACTATTCCATGTTGCCACCATCGTCGCAGCGATGCTCCTGACCTAGGAGAGTTGCGGATGGAGATCCTGTTACGGGTATGGAACGGAGGATGGGTTACGCGTACGTCTATTGAGCAGGGCGACTACCCGCATCTCTGACGCATACAGGCGATTCGAGCGAGCAGGGATCCTTACCGGCCATGCGCCGGAGCCACAGCCGACAGACCTCGAAGTGAGGGACACATGCTCGTAGAGGCCGGGCTGCCGTGGAGCCGCCGCGAGTCGGTAGCGTGGTCGCTATGTGTGTAGTCGGTAGCCATGATCTGATCCGGGTTTCGGGGGCGCGGGAGAACAACCTCAGGGATGTGAGCGTCGAGATCCCCAAGCGGCGGTTGACGGTGTTCACGGGGGTGTCGGGGTCGGGGAAGAGTTCTTTGGTCGTCAACACGATCGCCGCCGAGTCGCAGCGGTTGATCAACGAGACCTACAGCGCCTTCGTGCAGGGGTTCATGCCGGCTCTGGCGAGGCCCGATGTCGATGTGCTCGAGGGGCTGACCACGGCCATCATCGTGGACCAGGAGCGCATGGGGTCCGACACCCGCTCCACGGTGGGTACCGCCACCGACGTCAACGCCATGCTGCGGATCCTGTTCTCCAGGTTGGGGGAGCCGCACATCGGGCCTCCCAATGCGTTCTCGTTCAACGTGCCCTCGCTGCGGGCGGCCGGTTCGATCACGATCGGGAAGGGTTCCGGCAAAACCGTCAGGAAGACCTACAGCCGGGCCGGCGGAATGTGCCCGCACTGCGAGGGCCGGGGCACGGTGTCGGACATCGACCTGACCCAGCTCTACGACGACTCCAAGTCGCTGGCCGAGGGGGCCATCACCATCCCGGGGTACAAGAAGGGCGGCTGGGCGGTCAAGGCGTTCACCGAGTCGGGGTTCGTGGACCCGGACAAGCCGATCCGTGACTATTCGGAGACGGAGCTGGCGGACTTCCTGTACAAGGAGCCGACCAAGGTCAGGATGCTGGACATGAACGTCACCTACGAGGGGCTGATCCTCAAGGTGAAGAAGTCGTTCTTCTCCAAGGACCGGGAGTCGATGCAGCCCCACATCCGGGCGTTCGTGGACCGGGCCGCCACCTACATCGCCTGTCTCGACTGCGGCGGCACCCGGCTCGCCGAGGCGGCCCGCTCGTCGAGGATCGGGGGGATCAGCATCGCCGACGCCTGCGAGATGCAGATCAGCGACCTGGCGGGGTGGGTGCGCGGCCTCGAAGAGCCCTCGGTGGCGCCGTTGCTGGAGGCATTGGGACGCACGCTGGACTCGTTCGTGGAGATCGGGCTGGGCTACCTGTCACTCGACCGGCCGTCCGGGACGCTGTCGGGCGGCGAGGCGCAGCGCACCAAGATGATCCGCCACCTCGGGTCGTTGCTCACCGACGTGACCTACGTGTTCGACGAGCCGACGGCCGGATTGCATCCCCACGACGTCCAGCGCTTGTGCGACCTGCTGCTGCGCCTGCGTGACAAGTCCAACACGGTGCTGGTCATCGAGCACAAGCCGGAGGTGATCGAGGTCGCCGACCATGTGGTGGATCTCGGTCCGGGCGCGGGGAAGGCCGGCGGGGAGGTCACCTTCGAGGGCTCCGTGGAGGGCCTGCGGGCCAGCGACACCACCACCGGGCGATACTTCGGCCATCGGGCCTCGTTGAAGCCCTCGGTGCGGGCGCCTTCGGGGGTGCTGGAGGTGCGCGGGGCCGATACCCACAACCTCAGGGACGTCGACGTGGACATCCCGCTCGGGGTGCTGGTGGCGGTGACCGGCGTGGCCGGGGCGGGCAAGAGCTCGCTGATCGGCGGCTCGGTCTCCGGCCGGGAAGGGGTGGTGACCGTCGACCAGAGCCGGATCCGGGGGTCACGGCGGAGCAATCCGGCCACCTACACCGGCCTGCTGGGCCCGATCCGCAAGGCGTTCGCCAAGGCCAACGGCGTCAAACCCGCCCTGTTCAGCTCCAACTCCCAAGGCGCCTGCCCGAACTGCAAGGGGGTGGGCGTCATCGACTTCGAGATGGCGATCATGGCCACCGTCCCCGTCATGTGCGAGGAGTGCGGGGGCAAGCGGTTCCAGCGCGCCGTCCTCGACTACAAGCTGGCCGGGAAGGACATCAGCGAGGTCCTGGCCATGCCGGTCACCGAGGCCAGGGACTTCTTCGCCGAGGGCGACTCCAGGGTCCCGGCCGCATATCGCATCCTCGACCGGCTCGCCCGGGTCGGTCTCGGCTACCTGTCCATCGGCCAGCAGCTGACCACTCTCTCCGGTGGCGAGCGCCAGCGCCTCAAGCTGGCGATCCACATGGCCGAGAAGGGTGGCATCTACGTGCTCGACGAGCCGACCAGCGGGCTCCACCTGGCCGACATCGACCATCTGCTGGCGCTTCTCGACGGGCTGGTGGGCTCGGGTAAGTCGGTGATCGTGATCGAGCACCACCAGGCGGTGATAGCCCACGCCGACTGGATCATCGACCTGGGTCCGGGCGCCGGCCAGGACGGGGGCCGGGTGGTCTTCGAGGGCACACCGGCCGACCTGGTCGCCGAGCGGTCGACCCTGACCGGACGCCACCTGGCCGGATACGTGACTCCGGAGTGAAGCCCCCGGAAGTGCGTAAACCCCGGCTCCAGTCCTAGTCGACCCTGACGGATCCTCGGACCGGCACTCCGGGGTTTGCGACTTCCTCCCGGAGTATCACCGGAAGGCCATTTCAATCTATCAGGCTGGAATCTGTTCTACGGAAAGTTCGACGCTGTCTCGTGGTCTCGGACAGGTCGGGGTCGATTCCATCTGCGTTGCTAACAGTCACTCGACGTTGTCATGGGCGCGAGTTCGGGGACAGGTCCCCCGGAGCCGGTTCGTCACGATGCGAGGCGGGGATCAGTCGGGGTTCCCCGGGAGGCTGTCGAAGAATGTCTCGAACTCGACCCCACCCTGCTCTGCAGCCTCGGCGCGGGCGCTTTCGATCGCCGCATGGCCAGCCTCGTCCGCCGCCCCATCCGCCAGCCATGACCGCTGGCCCGGTCGAATACAGCCCGGCCGGCGTTAGGGTCGGTATCGAAACGTACCGGGGCGCTCCCCGGTGGCAACGAATGGAACTCGAATGACGGGATGCGGTCCGTGGCCCGGCCGCAAACGGCTCGCAGGGTTCCTGGCCACCGCGGTGATGGTGGGATGGTCGGTGGCGCTGTCCGGTAGCGCGGTCGCCAAGGATGCGTGCTCGCCGGAACGCGCCGAGGTCACATTCTCGACCGTGCCGGATACGACTGCTTTCGGTTCGGGGACCATCGCCTACAACAGGCAGCGACCGGATGCCAGCCGGGCCGGGATCTGGGTGGCGGACGCGGACGGCGCCAACCCCCGGTTGCTGGCCGACGCGGGATCGGATGCCGCATGGTCGCCGGACGGGCGCCGCATCGTCTACTACCTGTCGGGCGTGGATTCCGGAGTGTGGGTGGCGGACGCGGACGGCGGTGATCGGCGGTGGCTGGTAGGCGGTTACGACCCGGCCTGGTCGCCGAACGGGAAGCACATCGCCTTCGCCGACGGGGGCGAGCTCTCCGGGATCTGGGTGGTGGACGCGGACGGCGGCAACCAGCGGCAGTTGACCAGCGGCGGCTCGGGCCCGCAGTGGTCGCCGGACGGACGGCAACTGGCCTACTCGATACCGGTCGAGCAGGTTCCCGAGATATGGGTGGCGGATGCCGCCGGGCACCGGATGATCACCGACGGTTCGGGGCCGGTGTGGTCTCCGGGCGGCGGCCATATCGCCTACACCAGGTCGGATGGGGAGGGTGTCGGAGTATGGGTGATGGGCGCCGACGGCAGCGACACCCGGCGGCTGGCTCGCAGAGGTTCCGAACCTGCGTAGTCCCCGGACGGGCGCCTTGTCGCCTACGCGGGGGAGGGCGGAGCGGTCTGGGTGGCGGAGATGGATGCCGGTACCGGGCGGCGGCTCACCGACGACTGGCGGCCGAACTCCAGCTACGGCGGTCTGAACCTGAGCTGGTCCCCGGACGGCGCCCACATCATCTACCACAGATGGGTTGCCGAATCCGGTCGCGAGGTCTGGATCGTGGCCGCCGACGGCGGCGATCCCCGGCGGCTGATCGACGGTTCGGAGCCTACGTGGTCCCCGGACGGACGGCGCATCGCCTACGAGAAGGCTCTCGACTTCACCAACGAGGTCTGGGTGACGGATCCCTCCGGCGACAGTCCACAGCGGCTGGCCGACGGTTCGAGCCCGGTGTGGTCTCCGGATGGGGACTACATCGCCTACGTAGGGAACAGTGTCATGGTGATGGATGCCGACGGGGCCGGTGGCCGTCCGGTGAGCGACGACTTCGGCTGGGCCCTGGCATGGTCACCCGACGGGAGCCACCTGGCCTACTCCACCACATGTGACGGCCGCTCCGAGGTCTGGGTGGTAGATATGGCGAGTTCGGAATCATGGCTGCTGGCCGAAGGTGCCTCCCGTCCGGCCTGGTCGCCGGCATCGGGGGCCGGAACCGGAGCCTCCGAAGACGGGCTGGCGGATGCGTCGATGCCGTGGGGGACCTCGGTGGGGGGCTTCCTCATCCTGGTGGGCCTGTTGGTGTTCTGGCGACGTCGATACCGCGCCCGGCCTTCCCGTGGATCTGGCCCAGCTACGCGGACCGGTGATTGAACTTGGTCGGCTGCGAGGCCTGAGACCGACTCCATCCCGGCCGACCCACCGGTTGGTTTCGCTGAGCGCGGTAAGATCGCGCGCCGCGGGCTTCCAGACCCGGAACGATCCGCACAGGGACCAGCTACACGGGGATCACTCGCGTGCCTCGCACCGCACAGACGCTTTCGAACGATGGCAGCGCCCATGGCCACCAAGCCGACCACCCCTAAAGGCCGACGGACGCGTCAGACGATTCTCGACGCAGCGTCGAAGGTCTTCACCAGGGACGGCTACGTCGATGCCCGCATGAGCGATGTCGCGGTACAGGCCGGGCTCTCCCTCGGAGGCCTGTACAGGTACTTCGACAACAAGGAGGACCTCTTCGGGACCGTCATCCGGGACCTCCACGAGGAACTCTTCCGGAGGAGCCGGTCTTCGACGCCCATCGCCGAGGACCCTGAAGCCGCTCTGTTCGACGCCAACCTCGGATACCTCCAGCACTATCACGACAACAGGGGCGTGCTGCGGGCATTCATAGAGGCGACGACGGTGGAAGAGCGATTCACCACGATCTGGTGGACCATGCGCGAGCGCCATGTCGCCCGGTTCGTGCATGCGATCAGGAACGACGAACGCGTAGAGCTCGACGGACTCGATCCGGCCACGGTGGCCCGGGCTATGGCCTCGCTGGTCGAGCAGACCGCGTACACGACGTTCGCCCACGCCGCACTCAACGAGGCGCCGGTGGATGTGGAGACAGTTGCGCGCATCGTGACCAGGGCCTGGTACCGCAGCTTCTACGGGAATGCCCCCGCAGGCTGACAGCACCCGACCACGGGATTAGCGCCGGCGGACGCCGTGACTTTGGCGACGAAGCGCGTCGCCGGTCGGCTTCTGGCGGCTCGTCTGACGATCAGGCCGCAGCGAGCGCGGCCTCGATCCACGGATCGATCTTGTCGCGGTTGGCTGCGATCCACTCGGCAGCCGCGGCTGCGATCTCGGCGTCGGAGTTGGCGCCGGCGTCGATGGCGACGGCCTGGACGGCCACCGCGAGCGGATCCAGCTCGAAGTTCTCGAGCAACGACGCCGCAGCCGGGTTGGCGGCCAGGAAGTCCTTGTTGGCGGTCACCACGATGTCGGAGGGCGTGAACATCGTCGTGCAGGGATCGTTGGTGCAGGCATCGCCTACCGCCGAGACCCCATCCTGGCCTTCGAGGGCCTGTTCGGGCTCGATGGCGAGCCACAGCACGTCCCTACCCGGGACGAGCTTGCCGACGAACGCGGTAGGCGTCCAGACGTACTGAAGCACCGGGCCGCCCGCCGTGAAGCTTGCCTGCGACTCCGCGAACAGTGCGGAGTGAGTAGCCGACACCTGCGCCGCCCGGTCGTCCCAGCCATTCTTGGCGAGGGTGTCGTTTATGACCTTCTGGCAGCCCCAACCGTCGTCGCAGCCGTTGATGTCGGCCTTGCCGTCACCGTCGCTGTCGAAGTGGGCCACCGCCTCGGGGTTATCGAGCAGCTCTCCGAGCGTGGTGAAGCCGAACCGTTCGACGCTGGGAATGTCCACCAGAAGGCCCTGAAGCGCGCCTGACGCCATCATCTTGCCGATGTAGCGCGCCTTGTCGCCGAAGGTGCCGCCATCGGGGCTCTCTCCTTCGAGGAGGGGAGTGTGGTTGAGCGGCCACGATGACGCCCAGAGGTCGTAGTCGCCCTGAGCCACCGCCGGGAAGAACGTCGCCGGCGCGATCTCTTCGGGGTCGGTTACCTCATATCCGAGCTCTTGCAGTAGCTGCTGGACCACATAGTTCTGGAAGTTGGTCTCGATCCAGTTGCCCCGCGCCATCGTGACGGTCACACCCTCACCAGGCAGTGCCGCCTCGGGTTCGGCTGGTTGGGCTTCCGTGGTTGCGGGGGCTGTGTCGGTCGTAGAGCTGTCGTCGCCGCATGCGGCGGCCATCAGCATCAACGCAGTAAGCACGGCGAGAAACGCTCGCCTGCGGCCGGTGTTCATGCGGTCCCCTCCAGTGTCTAGGGCTCCGGTGCTTCGAACCTCGGAGCGCCTTTGTGTCTCGCTCTTCCCAACGGTGATCATACAGGGGATGCAATAGCGACGTCTCTTTTTTTCAGTCTTATGGCCTGGTCAGCGCGGGTTAACGGCACGCCAGCCCATGGCGGCAATGATCAAGCCGCCGATGACTACCAGGAACGAGCTGGCACCGGGTGTGAGGGCCGGGGTGGCTAACCGGACGAAGGTGGCGATCCAGGCCGCGCCGACCGCAGCGATGGCGCATCCCAGCCCGAATGTCATGAGGGCGAGGAAGCGCTGCACGGTATGTCGGCGTACGAGCCGGCCGAGCACAGCCGCCATGGCCGCCACCGTGAGAGCGAGGATGATGTAGCCGATCCGCGGCCCGTTGGTATCCAGGCCACGGACGGCGACGCGGCGGGTCTCGGACAGGGCCTCGGCCAGCACCTCGGCGGCCAGGCCGCCCTGGTCGGCGCCCTCTGCCTCGGCCGCCAGCTCGGCGGCGATCTGGGCGGCGTCGCTGCGCTGGTCCAGGATCCAGGATCCCGACGCTCCGGCGAATCCGAGGAACAGTGCCAGCACGACCATGCTCGCCACCTCTCGTGCGCCCGCGGGGGTTGGAGCGTCGTCGTGCTTCCCGCGGAGAGTGGTCCAGCCACCCCCTACAAGAACGATCAGAGCGCCGACGAGCGCCAGCCACACACCTGTGCCGTGGCTGTAGTTCTCGCCCCGGGGCGAAACGGTCAAGTAGGCGACGGTCAGCGAAGCCAGCACCAGGCCGGCCGCGAGGTAGACGCCTCCACTCGCGATGAACTTCTCTCGGCTACGGGGACGCCAGAGCGCCGATGCGCCCCCGAACGCGACCGTCAGGCCGACGAGGGCCAGCACGATCCCGAACCACGAGCCACCGGTGGCCCCCACGCCGCTATGGGCGCCGGGAAGGTCGGTGTCGCCGAATCGGGCGTAACCCGACAACAGACCGGCGTCGTTGCCCCAGGTCAGCAGCGACGCAAACGCAGCGAGCAGACCGCCGGTGAGGGCCGCCGCGGCCCCGAGCCGGTGGGAGGCGGTCAACTCGGGTGCGGCCGGGACTGCAGCCACAACGGGAGTCTCCGGCTCGGCTTGCAGACCGGGCATGGCGGGGACCGCGGGGTCGGCCCGTGTGGACCAGGCGACGCGTATGCGCGCGAAGAGGCTGCGCCTGTCGCGGCTGCCCTCGGGCTGGGAGATCCGGTCGAGGAGCACCCCCACGAAGTAGAGACCGGCTCCGGCCGACGCGCCGATGGGGATGTCGGCGGTGTTGAGGGCGGTGAGGATCGGTTTGCCGAGACCTCCGCCGGCGATGATCGCCACGATTCCCACCATTGACAGCGACAGCAGCAGGGTCTGGTTGAGTCCGGCCATGATCGCGGGCCGGGCCAATGGTATCTGGACCTCGCGCAGGATCCGGGTCTCGGTCGCTCCGAACGCACGGGCCGCCTCCACCACGTCTGCGGGGACCTGGCGGATCCCCAGGTTGGTGAGCCGAACGATCGGGGGAAGGGCGAAGACCAGCGTGGCGAGCACGCCGGGGGTCCGGCGGACGCCGAACAGGAAGATGATGGGCAGCAGGTAGACGAAGGGATGGATCACCTGCATGCCGTCGAGGACGGGCCGCAGCCTGCTCCAGAACGCATCGATCCGGGCCGCCAGGATCCCCAGCGGGATGCCGACCACCGTGCAGATGATCACAGCAACGATGATCATCCCGATCGTCTCCATGGTGAGATCCCAGTACTCGTTGCCGAGCAGCCCGCACACGAGGAGGCCGGCCGCGCTGCCCAGCCCAACCAGGAAGTTCCTAGTTGTGACCCCCAGCAGGAAGAACAGCAGCAGCACGACCGGCCACGGGAGCCAGTCCTGGAGCAGGTTGTCGATGATGAGCTCCAGCAGCTGGTCGACGGGCCACTTGACGGCCTCGAGGAACCCCTTTATGTGGGTGGTCAGCCAGAAGACGATCTCCTCGATCCACAGACCGAAGGGGATCTCCCACTCGTCGAGGTTGCGGTTGTCCCAGAATCCGGAGGCGAGCGTTCCGGGGTTCATTCTCGAGCGTCCCTGGCATTGGTGAGCTTCAACTGTTCAGAGACGCCCTCGACCCGCCCCAGCTCGGCCAGGACTTGGAGGGGGCGGACCGATCCGATGAGCCTGCCCTCCCCGTCGATCACCGCGACAGGCAGGCCCGACTCGAAGAGCTGGTACACCTTGGCCAGCACCGTGTCATCGGTGACGGTCGGTACCGCTTCGATCAGAGGCCCCAGCGGCTGGTGCCCGCGGGCTCGCGCCCGCTCGGCCGACTCGCGGGTGATCACCCCGACGGGCCGCCCTGCGGCATCGACCACGTGGGCCGCTTCCGTCCCGAGGCTGTCGATGGCGTGCAGCACCTCGCCGGCAGTCGCGCTCGGAGCGACCGCCGCGGCATCCTCGCGCACGGTCTCGACGGCCAGTACCCGGCCCTGGTCGACATCCTGGACGAACTCCGCCACGTACTCGGTCTCGGGGCGCATGAGGATGTCCTCGGGCGTGCCGATCTGATGGATGGCTCCGTCCTTCATGATGCACACCCGGGTACCGACCCGGAGCGCCTCGTTGAGATCGTGGGTGATGAACAGGATCGTCTTGTGGAGCTTGTCCTGGATCTCCATCAGCTCGTCCTGCATCTGGCGGCGGATCAGCGGATCGAGGGCGCTGAAGGCCTCGTCCATGAGCAGGATGTCGGGGTCGGTGGCAAGCGCCCGGGCAAGCCCCACCCTCTGCTGCATGCCTCCGCTGAGTTGCCGGGGGAAGCTGGCCTCGTAACCGCTAAGTCCGACGAGCGCGAGCGCCCGCTCCGCCGCCTCGTTGCGCGCCTCCTGATCGACGCCCTTCACCCTGAGTCCGAACGAGACGTTGGACCGTATGTCCTGGTGGGGAAACAGCGCAAAGTGCTGGAACACCATGCCGGTGCTCTCGCGGCGAAACGCCTGAAGCTCCTTGGGACCGAGGCCTGTGATGTCTGTCCCGTCGACGACGATCCTGCTCGCGGTCGGTTCATGGAGCCGGTTCACACAGCGCAGGAGGGTGGACTTGCCCGAGCCGGACAGGCCCATCACCACGAAGATCTCCCCTTCCGCCACATCGATGCTGGCGTTGTTCACGCCCACGACATGGCCCGTTCGCTCCCGGATCGCCTCTTTCGAGCAGCCGGCCCTCAGCAAATCGAGCGCCTCACCCCTGGGCTCGGCGCCAAAGATCTTCGTGACATTGGCGAGTTCGACTTTGGTCAACTTGCCTTCCCGTCCACAGGCCTGGTGCGAAGCCCTTGCATTGGCAGAGCACGCTCGATGGAACCTGTTGCGACGATCGTAATGCCTGAAACCGACGTCGTCTTTTGTTTTCTTCAGCGTGACCGGCTGACCGAGAATCCTTTCCTGGCAGCTGTGGCGATGATCGCCCTGGTGGCGCTCGCCTGTCCGGCAGCCGGCATCTTCTCAACCCGGCCGGCTGGGGCAAACGAGCCGGTCCGGGAATCGATGGCGCCGGGAGGCGTCGACACCGCAGTCTCGGCCGCTGTGTGGTCAGGTTCCTTTGACGCCGCTCGTTCGTGTCCGTTCGGCTACGTGTCGGGTGATGATGGCCCTTATTGGAAGGTGAATGCGCCGGACATGGTCGTCATGCCGTCGACCGAGGCCTCGACATGTGCGGTGGTCTGGTGGGTCTCGGCGTCGACCTGCATCCGGCACCCGGGGTAGACCGGTCTGGAGAAGCGCACCGTGGCTGCGGACAGGTCCGCCGGATGGGCGCTCACGGCTTCCGCCGCGACCCTGGCTGTGATGCCCATGGTGGCCAGCCCGTGCAGGATCGGCCGGTCCAGTCCCATGGCGGCGGCCGCGGATGGATCGACGTGGACAGGGTGCTTGTCGCCGGTGAGCCGGTAGAGCACCGCTGCCTCCGGTGCTACTTGGGCCGTTGCGGTCCAGGTCGGCGCCAGCCCGGTGGTCTTGTCGGTCGGCGGAGGCGGGTCGCCGCCCCAGCCTCCGACCCCGGGTAGCAGGATCGTGTAACCGGCTTCGAAGCTGGAGGCGGTCACCTCGACTCGGACGATGGTGAGCCTGCCCTTGTCGTACACGGAGTGGACACGGCCGCTCATGGGGGTTGGCCGGGGCTGCAACGGCTCGTGGACCACCAGGCTCTGGCCGACATGGAGGGACCGGGTGGGATCGTAGGCGCCGAGGCGGCCTGCTGCCTCCACTGCCCACACGCCGAGCGCGCAGGCATACGTCGGAAGGACTCGCAGGTCGCGCTCGTAGACCAGGTCGAGTTGCGAGGCCGAGGCACCCACGGCGAGGGCGTAGAGGATGGCGTCGTCGGCTGAGAAGTCGACGGTACGGGTGCCGAGGTCGTGGCCCGCCAGGTCCCTCAGGTTCATTCCTTCTGCTCCCTTCGGATAAAGGCCCGGTGGGTCTCGAGGGCTTCCCGGCGGGCCGGTGAGGCCAGCAGGGCTTCTCGCTCTGCCCGCCAGCGGGCGGGGTCGAACCCGGCATGGCTGTCGAGGGAGGCGAGCAGGGCCTTGGTGGCCCGGGTGGCGTCGCGGTCAGCGGAGACCGCCTGGACGAGGCGCACGGCGGTCTCGACCGCCGCCCCCGGCTGCACGCCTAGCGCCGACCCGGGTGGAAGGTCCCGGCCTTCCAACTCCTGCTGGAGGACCATGAGACGGCGCACGACCGACGAGCCGAGCCGGGAATGCAGGCGGGCGACCGACGCCGGGTTGTAAAGGATTCCCAACCTGGTCGACGGCACGGCGAGGCGCGCCTCTTCGGAGACCACGACCGCATCGCAGGCCCAAGCCAGGTCGACGGCTCCGCCGTAGCAGGCACCCTCCACCGCGGCCACTACTGGCAACGGGCTGTGGGTGATCCGGTGGCAGAGCCGTTCGAGCTCGTTGTCGAACTCGATGTCCTCGAGCGATCCGGTGAAGGCGGCCAGGTCCGCTCCGGCGCTGAAGTGTCTCGATCCTCCGGTGATGACCACGCCGCTGACATCTGTGCCGGGGAGCCGGGTCGGGTCGGATCCGGGCGCTTCGGCTGCATCGAGTCCGGTTTCGAGTTCGCGGATCGTGCGGCACAGCAGAGCGTTGGCGCGATCCGGACGGCTGATCTCCAGAAGGAGAGCGGAGCCCTCGAGCCTTCGGGTTACGTCGCTCATGAGGCCGGGATTCGGGACGGCAGCCGGGCGAAGGGCCGGAGGTTCAATCCGGATTCGAGTTGCTCGGCGAGGGAGAGCAGGTCGAGGTCGGCATCGTGCCGCCCGACGAGTTGGATAGCGACCGGTAGGCCGTCCACGAAACCCACCGGGAGCACTATGGCGGGATGTCCGGAGACGTTGAAGGGCACCGCGAACGGGAATGCCCCCCACAGCCGTCCCACCCGCCGGCCGGCGATGGTCCCCGGCCGGCGTCCGAGCTCGAAGGCGGTGGTGGCGGTGGCGGGGGTGGCGATCACGTCGTGGTCACGGAAGTACCGGTCCACCCGTGCCCGGTACTGCGCGAGGGCCGAGCGGGCGTCGTGGAGGGTCTCCGGGTCCAGTTGCTCGGCCGCTCTGAGGGATCGCTCCTGGTACGTCGTCAGCCGGTGGGGACCGCGGAGCAGGTGGCCGCGGCGCTCGCCCTCCTCGGCGAGCACGAGCGTCCCGAACAAATCCTCCCATCCTCCGAGGTCCAGTTCGACCTGACTGACGTGGTGACCGCAGGCGGCGAGCTTCTCCACCGCCGAGGTGACGACGGCAGCGAGACCGGGGTCGACCGGGCGGTCCTCCGGGTTGGAGCACCATGCGACACGGCGCCGGCCCGTCCCTGCGGCGGTGCCCGGGGCTGCGGTGCCGGCTGCAGCGAGGACGGAATGCATGTATCGAGCGTCGTCTACGGATCGGGCCAGCGGGCCGGCGGAGACGAACGGGCTGAAGGCCTGGAAGCCGCCGGCGTCGTCCACGGCGCCGTAGGTGGGTTTCAGGCCCACCAGGCCGCAGAACGCCGCCGGGATGCGGATCGATCCCCCGCCGTCGGAACCGAGCCCCAGAGTGCAAGCCCCCGAGGCGACCGAGGCCGCGGCGCCGCCGCTGGACCCTCCCGTGGTGCGGCCGGGGTCGAAGGGGTTGGCGGTGTCGGGACCGAGCAGGTTGTCGGTGGTGGCCGACTGGCAGAACTCCGGGACGTTGGTCTTGCCGACGAACACGGCTCCGGCCCTACGCAGGCGGCGCACGGCGCCTGAGTCGTGGCGGGCCACGTCGCCCGTGTGGGCCAGCGAACCGAGCGTGGTGACCTGGCCCTCGACGTGGAAGGCGTCCTTGATCGAGACCGGGACGCCGGCGAGGGGGCCTTGGCGGCCGTTCCTGTATGCCGCCTCGGCCGCCGTAGCCTGGCGCTTGGCCAGCTCGGGGGTGGCCAGGACGAACGCATGGAGGATCGGATCGGTCTCGGCGATGCGGGCCTGGGCCAACTCCGCTACCTCGACGGGCGAGAGCGAGCCGTCGCGGTAGGCCTTGACCAGCCGCGGCACGGGCCACCAGAGGGGGCCGTCATCCACGGGCGGACACGCCTCCCGAGACGGTGAACACCTCGCCCGTCACGTAGCTCGCTTCGTCCGAGGCCAGGAAGGCGACCATGCTCGCCACGTCGTCGGGCCGTCCCACCCGGTCGAGGAAGGCCTTCTCGGACAGGTAGCGGTCGAAGAACTCTTCGGGGTAGATCCTGCGGAGGAAGTCGTTGTGGATGAGGCCCGGGGCGACGGCGTTGACGCGCACCCCGTGGACCCCGTTCTCGGCCGCCGCGACCCGGGTGAGGGCCAGGACGCCGGCCTTGGCGGCCGAGTAGGCCGCGCCGTGGTCGGCCGACATCTCCCAGGCCGCGATCGACGAGATGTTGATGATCGAGCCGCCGCCATTGGCGATCATGGTGGGGAGCGCGTAGCGCATGCATGCGAACGTGCCGGTGAGATCCACGTCGAGGCAGCGCTGCCAGGTCTCCAGGGACATCTCGGCCACCGGCTCGATCTTGGACCATCCCGCGTTGTTGACCAGCACATCGAGGCGGTCCCTGCGGGCCACCACGTCGTCGATGACGGCGCGCACCTGCGCGTGGTCGGTCACGTCGAGCGGGTACGAGAGGACCTCCCGCCCGAGCTGGTCGGACAGGGTTCGGGCGAACTGGCGGCACCGGCGCTCGTGGGCGTCGGTCACCACCACGTCGAAGCCGTCCGAGGCGAGCCGGCGCGCCACCGCCGCTCCGATGCCGGCTCCCGCGGCCGCGGTTACCAGCGCCACCGGAAGGTTGTCGTCCATCAGCTCTCTCCTGCTGTCTCGACGGCGGGGATCACGGTGCCTGCCAGGTGGGCGAGACGCTGCTGCCGCCCGCCCGACAGGAGGGCGAACGTGATGCGGTCGATGTCGAGTCGCCACAGGCGGCGGAGCCGGTCGACGCAGGTGTCCAGGTCGCCCGCCAGCGCCACCGACCGGGCGAAGTCGTCCGACACGATCTTCTTGTGCCGGGCCTGCAGCGAGAGGTGATCGACGAGATGGTAGGCGTCGGCAGCCCGTGCGAACTCGGGGCGGAACCTCTCCCACGCCGGGGGCATGCGCTTCCACGGGTGGAACGTGGCTGCCTGGCTGGTGGCCCAGGCCCGGATGTCCGCGATGGCGGCTGCCTCGTCGTCACCCACCGACATGGTGACGAACAGGTCGATCGTCAGTTCCTCGCGGTCGCGCCCGACTGCCGCCAGGCCCTCATGGATGAAGTCGATCTGCCACGAGCAGAACTCGGGGTCGGCGGCGCCCATCAGCACGACGCCGTCGCAGACCTCGCCGGCGAGGCGCAACATGGCGGGCTGCGAGGCGGCCAGGTAGATGGGGATCTGGCGGGTGGCGGCCGCCAGGCGGACCCGGGTGCCGTAGAGGTCGCATGCCTCGCCGGTGAACAGCCGGCGGAATCCGTCGATCCCGGCCCGGAGGTCGCCGAGCTTCGACGGCCTGCCACCGGCGCCCAGCACCGCTGACCAGCCCGCGCCGAGGCCGAGAACGGCCCGACCCTCGGAGAGCTCGTCGAGCGCGGCCGTCGCGTTGGCGGTGACGGTGGGGTGCCGGGTCACCAGGTTGGTGACGCCCGCTCCGATGAGCACTCTGCTGGTGGACAGCGCGGCCAGGTTCATGGCCGCGTACACGTCCTTCATCCCGAGCTGGAAATCGATGTACCAGAGGGCGTCGAAGCCGCTCTCGTCGATGGCCCGGGCAAGCTCGGACGTGCGGCTCAGGGGCTCCCGAGGGCTCACCCCCAGCGAGATGCCGTAACTGTGCGTCATCGGGTGGCCGATCCGCGCAGGAGCCGGGCGAGCAGCCGGCCGTAGGCTTCGGGCCGGTCGACCGAAAGCAGGTGACCTGCGCCGGCGATCTCGTGGAAGCGGCTGTGGGGCACGGCGTCGGCGATGATATCCGACGCCCGGCGGGGACAGAAGACATCGCGGTCCGCTCCGACGATGTCGAGAGGCGCCGTGATCCGCGACAGGAGCGGGTTGAGCGGTTCGGCCCGGATCCCGATCATGGCTCTGGCGGCGTTGATGTAGCCGTGGCCGTCCCCCACCGCGGCCACCCGGTCAGCGGCAAGGGAGTCGAGATCCGCCTCGGTGACGATCTGGAGCGCCGTGTCGTCGCGCAGGCCCGCGGCGAAGCCGGTGCTGTCTCCGGATTCGAGCTGGGCGATGCGGCCGGCGAAGAACCCGGCTGCGGCCCTCCCGACGACCGACGAGGTGGCGACCACGACGAGGTGGCCGATCAGGTCCGGTGCGGCGGTCGCGGCCTGAAGCCCGATGGTGCCGCCGAGCGAGTACCCGACGACCGCGGCCGGGCCGGTGACGGCCTGCAGGAACATGATCAGGTCGTCACCCAGCTGCGACAGCGTGCCGGCACCCCGGCCGGCGGTCGTCCGGCCGTGGCCCCGGAGATCTACTGCGTAGGTGGTGAATGAACCCAGGTACGGAGCGACGGAGTCCCACGAGCGGTGGTCCTCGGCGAGGCCGTGGAGCAGCACGACGGCCGGGCCCGAACCGCGCCGGCAGTAGTTGACAACGATGTCTCCCAGCTCGACCTCGGTCATCGATGTGCCTCCCCATGGTCTGGACCCGCGTTCCCGGAGGTCCGGCTTGCGGCGCCGCGGGCCCGGTCGACCAGCGCGCTGCGGAGTTCGGGCTTGCGGATCTTGCCCGCGGCCGTGCGGGGGAACCGGTCGACCAGTTCGAGACGCTCGGGCCAGAAGCGGCGGGACAGGCCCCGGTCTGCGCAGAAGGCCACGACCTGTTCGAGGTCGAGAGGGGCGGTGGTCTGGACGACGGCGCAGATGCGCTCACCGAGGCGCTCGTCCGGCCAGCCGATCACGGCCACGCCGGTCACGTCGGGGTGGGCGGCAATGGTGTTCTCGGTAGCGACGGGCGAGATGTTGACCGCTCCGCGGATGATCAGGTCCTTGACCCGTCCGGTGATCGAGACGTAGCCGTCGGCGTCGATGCGTGCCAGGTCGCCGGTGCGGAAGAACCCGTTGCCGACCAGGTGCTCGGCGTACAGCTCGGGCTGGCCGAAGTAGCCGTTGAACACTCCGGGCCCGCGCATGACCAGTTCGCCTGC
Source organism: bacterium (assembly GCA_028820935.1). NCBI lineage: Bacteria > bacterium. Next base: position 17,423 of record JAPPHZ010000051.1, read on the forward strand.
ACCGGAGTCCTGCATCCCGGTCTCGGAGTCGAGAACTCGAAGATCCAGGCCGGGAAGCCCGATGCCGACGGTCGTCTCGACCTGGTGGTCGGTGGAGCTATCGACGCAGGTGGTCAGACCACCCTCGGTCATGCCCCAGAGTGGCGTCACGAACGTGTTCGGGAACTCGCTACGGCAGCGCCGGATCAGCGCCGGCGGCACCTGGGCGCCGCCGCACAGGAAGCTCCGGAGCGGGGCCAGCTTGGGTTCGGCGCTTCGCCACGGGGCGTTGGCCAGGTCGAGCAGGAACGGCGTCGCCGCGGCGGTGAACGCCGCCCGGTGGCGTGACACGAGCTCAAGGGCGGTGGCGGCGTCCCAGCGGTCCTGGAGGATGAGCGGAGCGCCCAGGAACATCGACAGCCGGGCGCCGTGGATGGCGCCGACGCTGTGGCCGAGGGGGGACGGCATGAAGACGGGCGTGCGGGCGTTGAGGTCGAAACGCTGTGCAAACTGGCGGTTCAGGGTCGCCAGGGAGTCCTCGCTGTGGCTCACGGCCTTCGGCGGTCCGGTGGTGCTGGAGGTGAACATGAGGTGGGCAGTGGTCCCGGGAACACGGCCGGATCCCGCCCGGCCGCTACCGGTGCTATGCAGGTCAAGGGCAGTGTGATCGGCCAGGCCCACGGCCACGCCGCCGGTCCGGGCGGCGGCCTCCCGGATGGCCTCGGCGGGCGCCGACCGCCGGTGGCGGCTCACGGAAATGGCGAGAGCGGGTTTGACCAACTCGAAGATGTGAAGCAGGTGGCCCGCCTCGGTGGTCACGGGAGGGGTCGCCGGAACGTGGCCGGCCCGCAGCACGGCCAGGAACATCACCATCCAGGGAGTGGTGTTGGGCAGGTGTACCACCACGACCCGCCCTGCGTCGCCGACAGCCGCCCGGATCTGTTCGGCTGCTTCGCCCGCCGCGTTCCAGAGGTCGCCCCGTGACAGGGTCTCGCGGGCGCTTACCAGTGCCGGCTCGTCAGGGGACTCGGACACGTGGGACTCGAAGCGATCCACCAGTCGCTGGCCGGTGCACCACCCGGCACGCCGGTAGCGGGCCGCGGCATCGCCGGAGAGGTCCTCCGAGTCAGCCGGCGCCATGGCGTCGATACCCGTGACCGCGCTGTCTAAAGGAGGCGGGGTCGACCTGGCATGACCGGAACGGTAGCCGGAGCCGCGGGAGCGGCACCGTCGGAGACCTGCTGGATCCACGGCCCGGCCGCTCGAGGTCGGCGATGCGGTTGACCCCTGGCCGAGACCCGTCCATGAAGTACCTACTACCCGTGCTGCCGGACTCGCCTACATCCTCAGCCCAGGGCTTCCGTCGCGTCGATCAGGACGCATGGACTCGCGGGTGCCTGTTGGACTGCCGGGGGAGATCGGACCATTCTCGCCTTTGGGGAGTCCCGTACTCCGCAAGCCGGCCACGTCTCCCTCGCTTGTATGTCGTGTTCAGGTACTTGTAAGGCGCGAGGCCTCGGCGTTCAGCAGTCGGGCCGGGATGTCGGGATCGTCGACAGTCACCACGAACACCTTCCCGTCGTGAAGGTCGAGGCGGATGCCGGGGCCGGCGCGCAGGACCACGGCGGCGCGGTTCATGAGGGTCAGGTTGCCCCGGTATCCCCATCCTCCCCATTCGGAGGGGCGGACGTCTATGGCCTGGGCGGTGGCGATGCGACTCAGGGGCACGAACGTACCGGGCCACCCGAGGAACCCGTAACGGACGGTTAGCCCCGATCGGTCGGCGGTCACGCGTATGCGGCTGAAGGTGGTGGTGATGAGCGCCGGCGCCAGCAGGACCAGCGCGAACCACGGTTCCACCAACTGCGTGAGGACCAGGACTACGAGAACGGTGACCAGGCCCAGCAGCAGCGGCCACCTAGCAGACAGGGTGGCGGTCCAGAAGGCCCGCTCGCCCGGAGCGAGGTCCATCGCCGGCGGCGCTGTGTCGATGCCGGGGTCGTCGGCGGTCGGAAGGGCCGAGGCGATCCAGGCTGCCGCGCTGCCGAAGATGAGGCTGCCGCCGATCCACAGGATCAGTACCCAGGGGGACAGCGTCGCCTCCTGCCACCGTTCCAGCCCTCTCTGGCCGATGGCGGTGGTGGCGAGTATCCCTGCCGCCAGCGCTCCGATGAACGCTCCGATGAACGACGCGCCCAGGCCGACCATCGGCTGGAGCCTCTCCCGGATCAGGGCGACGGCCACGCACATCCCCAGGCCGATCACCATCAGCGCTCCGACAACGAAGAGGAACAGCTCCGGTGACATGGAATCGTCCGCCCGGCCGGAGATGCCGAAGTGACTTGCCACCCGATCCGGGAGGTCGGACCGGTAGGCAAGGTACGGGCCGAGGCCCGCACCCACCACGGCGGCGGGGATGCCGGCGCCCAGGACCGCTCTCCGTGTCCGTTCGTTCATAGTTGCACCTCTACCAGTCGGAGGATCTCACGGTTGCCCAGCCCAGCGCGGCGCGCTTCGCTGACCAGGCTGCGGGCGAGCTCGACGTGGCGGGCCGCCGACTTGGCGTCCCGCGCCACCGATGTTCCGCGGCCTCTGCGGACCTCCAGCAAGCCCTCGTCGCGCAGCGTCTGGAACGCCCGGAGGACCGTGTGCATGTTCACCCCCAGGCCCTTCGCCAGGTCACGAGCCGGGGGCAGCTTCTCGCCCTCCGCGAGCTCACGAGCGGCGATGCCACGCCGTATCTGACCGGCCAACTGTTCGTGAAGGGGCTGCGGTGACTGCGCATCGATCTTCCAGAGCATAGTTCTATTATAACTAGAACTATACATATAGGCAATCCCGGCGAGGCCGGGCTCCGGCGTCGGAGCATCGGTTTCGCTGAGCCCTACTGGAGCCGCCGGCTTATATGGCTTAGGTATCGATGGAGGCGTAGTCCAACACAGGAATCGAAGATCAACAACTTCCGGGGGGCCGGAATCGTGCGATCGTCCCCGCACGGCCGTATTCACCAGCCGAGTTCGGGAAACCTTGTCGGGTCGGGCCGACTGTCTCTAGCGCTGAGATGCTCCAGCTCGTTACGCCAGCTGTTGATCTGTGTTCGTAGCTGCTGCCACTCGCGATCGCTCAGATCGAAGTCTCCCCTCGGCAGTGCCTCGAATACAGCCAGCGAGCGTAGCAACTGTCCGGGATGCAGCTTCGGGTGTTTCCGTTGAGCCAATTCGTACAGGCGAGCAAACCCGACCCGATCCGCTAGCGCTGCGACGTCGATGTAGTCGCGGGCCTCGCCTCGATCGGCGAGTGCTAGGAGCTTGTCAGCTCCCAACTCCCGCTCGGAGAGGAGAACACTCCCTTCGATCATGTCCGGCGGCCACAGCCGGACGTCCCAAGCCAGATCAATGCGTGCGGTGTCTTGCCCATCGGAAACGCTGAGCCTGGCGAAGCCCGGGTGGTCCTGGACCCGTCCCGTGCGGAGGCCTTCTTGTTCGAGGCGGGCTTCGAGGGCTGGGAGAAGCCGATCGACATCTCTCAAGGATGTCGCGAAGTAGTCCAGGTCCGCGGTCGCGCGCGCTACAACACCGCGGACGATCAGAGCACCCCCTCCGGCCAATGCCACATCGGCCGCTTCGGGGATGGTGTCGATGATCTGCCGCAGGCGACGCTGCAAGGGGGACAGCATGCCGTTGCTCTATAGGAGACCGCGCTGGTGTAACCATGGCCCCCACACGTCTCTCACATACGAGGGCAAGATCATCTGGCGCCACAAACGAGCGAGTTCCTCAACCCGGATGAACCGGCGGACATCCTCGGCGACGCCATGGGACAGCACCTGCTTGTACACGGAAATGCGGTCCGCTACATCGTCGAGGTCGTACACCCGATCTCCGCTCCAGCGAACATGGCGCGGCAACTCGATCCGCCCGCTCGCCTTGACCACCCAAGGGGCGTCAACATCGTCGGGTACGGCTACGGGCCGGTACCAGGCAGTTGGACGGGCTGAACTAGAGGAACTCATCACCGCACGTATGGTACCGGTACAGCAGACCGGCCACCCGACCTCTGTCCATACGGCCGCTCACCAAGTCCCACGCCCGGCCTGGTCAGATGGTGCCGCGGGCCGACATCGAGCCGCTTGAGCGATATGGCGTTGCTCGTGTCACAACACGTAGTTACGTTTCCTGAGGAGATGCGCGAGGTGTGCGTGGGCAGATTGAGGGGACCGCGGGTGTCCGACTCGGGCTGCGACCCTCAACAGCACTGAGGAAGACGGGGCCGCGGGAGGTCGGTTTGATGCGGAACGACGACTCGCTGGCGACCATCCTCCTGGTGAGCAGGATGGCGCGTGACGGCGTGGCGCCTCTCAATGCTTCGCAGTTCTGGCGCCTGGTCGATCAGGTTGGGGATCCGGGTGGTCTACCCGGAAGGTCCGAGGACGATCTGATCGGCTCCGGGTTGGGGGCGGAAGTGGCGGCCCGGGTGGTGAGACTCCTTTCGCGGGGTGTCGCGATGGCGTTCGAGTTGGACCGGCTCGACCAGTCCGGAATGTCCACTTTGACGCCGTTCGACGAGGGCTATCCGGAGCGCTTGCATGCGAGGCTCGGATCGAAGAGGCCAGCGATCCTCCATGCCGCCGGCGCCCTCGAGCTCCTCGATCAGCCGGGTGTCGGTGTCGTCGGAAGCCGCAACGTGAGCAGGGAGGGCGCCGAAGTCGCCAAGGCGCTGGGACGGCAGGCCGCCTCGCTTGGGCTTCCTCTCATCTCGGGCGCGGCACGGGGAGTCGACCAACTGGCGATGAGCGCGGCATTCCAGGCCGGAGGAACCGTGGTCGGAGTCCCGGCCCACTCGCTCGTCCGGACGCTGAGGTCTCCCGATGTGCGGCGGGCGGTCCACGAGGGGCGGACGGCGATGTGCTCTCCATACGCTCCGGACTCCCCCTTCACGGTGGGCAAGGCGATGGGCCGCAACAAGCTCATATACGCGTTGTCGGACGTGACGGTGGCGGTCGCCGCTGACAACGGCTCGGGCGGAACCTGGTCGGGCGCTACGGAGGCCATCAGAGGCGACTACTGCCGGGTGGCCGTGTGGAGGGGTGGCGGAGAGGGCCCCGGCAATGAGCCGCTCGAGCGGAGAGGCGCCTTACCCCTGACCGATACATCGGATCTCGACCAGATCCTGAGTGACGCCCGATCCGACCTTGAACAGACCTCGCCTGCGAAACAGGCCGCGCTCTTCTGACCTGGTCCGTACCATGCGCGTCCGTCGATCGTGCGCCGGGTGCTGGAGTTGTCTACAGGCGGGCGATCACGCCCTTCCAGGCTTCGGGGTTGACGATGTGGGGAGGTCTGCGTCCCTCGATGACCATGATCGCCTGCTCGACGGCGGGCTGGAACATTCGCACTCGGGCTTCGTCGGTGCCGGCGGCGACATGGGGGGTCACGGTCACGTTGGGTCGGTGCAGTAGCGGGTGGGAGGTGTCGAGCGGCTCGGGATCGGTCACGTCGAGGCCTGCCCCGAAGAGGTGGCCGCTGTCCAGCGCCTCCAGCAGGGCATCGTGGTCGACGAGGCCGCCGCGCGCCGCGTTGACGAACACCGCGCCCGGCTTCATCGTGGCGAACGCCTGGGCGTCGAACATCCGCGCATTGGTGGGGGTCATGGGCACGTGGACCGACACCACGTCGCTTGCTATCAGCAGCTCCTCCAGGGTCCCTGCCCGGACCACCGTCGAGGGGAAGGCGCCTTCGGCGATGTAGGGGTCGTACGCCTGTACGTGCATGCTCAGGCCGGTTCCGATGGCGGCGACCTGGCGGGCGATCCTTCCGAATCCGACCAGGCCGAGCGTCTTGTCGCGCAGCTCGATCCCTAGGTGGGACGCGTAGTGGTCACCGTCGCCGCACGCGTTGCGGAGTTGGTTCCCGGCTCGCAACAGGCTCTTGGAGACTGCCAGCATCAGGGCGACCGTGTGCTCGGCGGTGGATATTGTCGGTCCGTCCGGAGCGTTGCAGACGGCGACTCCGCGGCGGGTGGCGACCTCCAGGTCGATGCTGTCACAGCCGATCCCGGTCCGGCAGATGGCCACCAGATCCGGCGCCCGGTCGAAGACGCGTTCGTCGAACCGGGACCTGGCGACGATGGCCCCCTGGGCCGTTTCTATGCCGGCGTGGGTGTCCTCCGGGCGGCCGGGCCCCAGCACCTCGACGGACGACGGAACGTAGGGCCGCAGGAGGGGCATGATCCGACGTTCGAACCAGATACGCGCTATGCGGGATCTCTCCTGGGCGGGTCGGAGGATGCTAGCACTGGAGCATCGAGACGCCCTGCGGGTACCAGGACCTCAGGTGCCGGCGAACGGGGCGTCGGGTAGGCCGGCGACGCCGGGTTCGATGGCGAACAGGTCACCGGCTCGCGGTTCGGCGGCTTTCCGCCGATGGCTGCCCCCGCCGCCGATCGAGGTCACGAACAGCGTGCCCAGATCGGATCCGCCGAATGCAACCATGGAGGGTTTGGCCACGGGCAGGTCGATACTGAGGTCGAGAGCGCCGTCCGGCGTGAACCGCAGCACGGCCGATCCGCGGACCGCCGCGACCCAGTAGCAGCCCTCGACGTCGATGCATGCCCCGTCCGGCCGTCCCGGGATGTCGCCGAACTCGACGAAGACCCTCCCGTTCCTGGCCTCTCCCGTCTCGAGGTCGTAGTCGTAGCACAGCACGGTACGGCTCAGGGAGTCGGCCCAGTACATCCGGTCCCGTACGGTGTCGAAAGCCAGCGCGTTGGGTACTCCCACCCCGGCTCGGGTGACGGTGAACGACCCGTCGCCCTCGACGCGGTACAGGCGGCCGGTATAGCGCTCGGCGGCAGCGAACTCGTACATCGAACCCACCCAGTAGCGGCCCACCGGGTCGGTACGGCCGTCGTTCATCCGGTTTCCGGTTCCCGGGGGTTCCAGCGTCACCCAGGGAGTGGTGTCCCCGGTCGCCCAGTCGAACCAGACCAGCTCGGTCTCCGCCGCTATCAGGAGGCGTCCGGGCTCCGACGTGAGAACCATCGAGCCGGGCCGTCCCGGCAGCTCACGGGTCAGGTCCTCACCGGTTGCGGGGTCGTAACGGTGCACCAACCGAGCGTCGATGTCCTCCCAGTAGAGCACTCCCTCCTCGGGACTCCAGAGCGGGCACTCACCGAGCTGCGCGCCCGCCCGGAGGGCTACATCAACCTCTACCACGAGAGCACTCCGGAGCCGGAGAGAGGCGAGGGACCAGCCGGGACGGCCGGGCAGCCAGGCCCGCAGACCGTGGGGGACCTACCGCACGTGTTCTTCATGGTCAATCCCTTCGTCTGTTCGATCAGTGCCACCGGAACCGTCCAGGGGAGATGGCCTCTCGGGGACATGTCACCGCCGATCCCGCCGAGCGGCCTCGCCGGACCGGTGCGCAGTTTCTCCGGCAGGGCGAGAGAGGTTAGACGCCTTCTGCCAGGATCATGCGCCCCGTCGAGGTTCGATCGATGATCTCCCGGAGTTCCGTGAACTCGGGGGAGTCCGCGAAAGTGCGCGCCTGCTCGAAGCTGCCGAACTCGATCACCACCACGCGGCCCGGCTGCCAGTCACCGTACCGGTACTCGGTCCTTCCACCCCGGACCACGTACCTCCCGCCGTATGTCGCTATGACGTCCGGTATGCGCTCTATGAACTCGGCGTACCCCTCCGGGTCGGTTATTTCAGTGTTGACGATCGCGTATCCTCGCATCGTTCGTCCTCTCCTTTCGTGTCGGGTGTTGTCAGGACTCGGGTAGGGACTCCACCTGTACCGAGACGATGTCTATGCCGTAGTACTTGCTGTGCCGGACCGAGGATGCGTAGTGGCGCAGCAGGCGGAACGACATGTCACGCTCGTCCGGAGTGTCGGTGTGTTCAACCAGGTACGCCAGGTGGTCCTCGATGTTTCCCTCACCGAAGATAGCCATGAACTCCAGATCGATTGCCCGAGCACTGCCCTGGGCCGTGAGTATCAGGCGCGGCGTGGCCTGATCCGCGTAGTCCTCACGTAGCTGCAACATGGTCGAGAGGGTCTCCTCTCCGGCGGCGGTCAGGCGTTCTGTCGAAGCTGCACTCCAGCCGGCACGGGCGGCAAGCTTGGTGAGGAACGTGTTGATCCTGGGAAGGTCGGACATGTCGAGTCCCACCTCCAGCCGCTTGCGGCGCGGGCTGGACAGTTCCATCAGGGATGTCAGCACCACCACAGCCAGGACGCCGACGACCAAGCCGCTGCCGAACACCACACCCCACGTTCCGACCAGGAGATCTTCCAGGACGTTGTTGCTCTCCAGGCCGATGCCTAATGCGAGGGATGCTCCCGCCACCATTCCCTTCCGATGGTCGAGACCGTCCTTGACGATGGTCCGCATACCCTCCACCAGGAGCACTCCCATGATCATCAACAGGACCGCCCCCATCACCGAAGTCGGTGTGGCGAGCAGGATGGCGAGGCCCTTGGGGAACAGCGCCAGCAGGATCAGCAGACCCCCGATTACCTGCCCGACCCGGCGGGAGGCGACCCCGGTGAGGTTGATCAACGAGATGGAGCTTGCCGAGACCATGATGGGAGGAACCGTCCCGGCCATCCCCGACAGCAGCATCGTCACTCCGCTGACATTGAGAGTGCCCTGCACCGTGCGGAAGTCCGTGGCGCGCGGACGGCGGCGTGAGACCTGCTGGATCACGGCGCCGTCGCTGCTCGACTTGACGGCCACGACCAGGCTCACGATCAAGAACATCGGCAGCAGTCCCCAGAACTCCGGACCCGGCGTCAGGTCCAATCCCGGCCATGCGGCCGCTTCCGGCAGATCGAACCAGGGCGTGTCCATGACCGGCCCCAGGTCGTACAGCCCCACCGCCGCGGCGACCAGCGAGCCGGCGCCGATCCCTATGGGTATCGCCCACAGGCGCCAGATGCTCGTGCCTCGCAAAACGAGGAACAGGAAGGCGAGGGCCGCCGCCCCGGAGGCCGCCAAGCCCTGGGATGGCGACGTTCCGGCAGGTGTGTCCACCAACCTGGCGATGGCTACCGGTATCACTGTCGTCGCTATCAGCATGTGCGCGGTCCCGGCTACGACGGGTGTGATGATCCGGCGCATCTTCGGGAGCCATGTGGCCACCAGGAACTGGAGCACGGACGAGACGACCAGCAGCATCGCCAGCGTGGCCGGACCGGCTTCGGTCATCGCCACCACGCAGACACCTATGAACTGGCCGCCCGATGCCATCATCAGAATGTGCCCCGCTCCGAGCTTTCCCAGGCGGCTGGCCACCAACAGGGTGCCGAGTCCGGTGATCATCAGGGCAGCGAACACCGCCCAGGAGAGATAGGCCCTGTCCTCGCCTGCCCCGAGGACGAAGATCGTCACCACGATGACGGTGATCGACAGGCTGATCATGGTCCCCTGCACCGCCACGCCCAGCGTCAGGCGGGCAGAGCAGCGTTCGTCGGGCTCGTACCGGATGTATTCGTTGACGCGCATCAACGGCCGGCTGCGACCGGCGTATGGTGGCGGTGCTCCGGGATCCGCTGGTAGACCACGGCCTTCAAGAGTAATAGCCGCGTTGTTGGCTGAGCGATCGATCCCCTCGGTGTCGTAGGGCTTTGACCCGAGAATCGGGCTGTCCTTGTCCCGGCCATCGGATGGTATACGTTTAGGTATGCCTGAAACGACCATCAAGGTCTCGGTCCGGACTCGGGATGCTCTCCGTGAACTCGCTCGTCGTGAGGGGCTCACCTTCGATGCCCAGATCGCGAAGCTGGTGCGACGAGAGCGTCGCCGCATCATCGGTGCTCAACTCGCCAGCGCCCCACTCGATGCTGACGATGAGGCCGTGCTCGATGCGTCTGCGAGCGATGTCGCCGATGCGAGAGGGTGACGTAGTCCCGCTGCGATTCTTGGGACGCCGTCACGAGGCGAGCCGGGCTTCGTCCGCCCGGCCGTTGTGGTCACTTCCGATGACGTGCTCGAGTTCCGGCGACACGCGATCGTGGTCGTACCCTGCACGACCAAGAGGCGAGGATGGCTGAGCGAGGTTGACATCGCCGGTTTCGGTGTCGCCCAAGCGCAACCTACCGACCACCATCAGCGTTGACCGGATTGTCGACGCCACGGGCACGAACATCGGACCCGTCGCGCTGCAACAGATTCGAGAACTCGTCGCCGACCTGATCGGACTCTGAACCAGCTACGGGGCGGCCCGGATGCCGCCATCTGCCCGGCCGAGGCCTATGGGTTGGTGAGTGCGGGTACCGGAGGTTCGACAGGTCCTACGACGATCTCGGCATCGCGTAGCCGGGCTTGCGCAAGGTCGTACGCAGCCTGGCGGCGCATCCAGAACTCGGCGTTGGACCAGCCGATCTTCTCGAGCCGTATTGCCATTTCCGGGGAGATCCCGGCGTGGCCGTTGAGGATACGCGACAGGGTGTGTCGGGCTACACCGAGCATCTTTGCCGCTTCCGTCACGGTCATTTCCCCCTCCAGACATCCCTCCCGGATGCTGACCCCGGGATGGGTGGGATACTCCGATACCATGGTTCTTGCCCTCGACGTCTGCGGATGCCTTGCACCAGAATACGGTGCTCGTCACCCTCTACGGCCGCCCGACCTCTCGGAAGGGCCGCAGGACCGCCGGGTTGCCCGGCGGGTGGCTTCAGTTGCCTTACTGGTCGTTTTCGGGAGTCTCTGACGGCTCGGCGTCCGTGGGGCCGTGCAGGTCTGCCAGCTCCTCGGCGACTAGGCGCACTATCAGGTCGTCCAGGGACAGTTCCTCGTAGTCGCGCTGGTCGATGTCGCTGGCGCCGCCGGTGGCGCGGCCCTCGGCGCCGTAGGTGAGGAACACGTAGCGGGCGCCGGTGAACTGGGCGAGCTGGCGGAACACGAACTCGGCCTGGTCGTCGGTGCCGGACGAGGACACCGGGAAGATCTTGATACCCCGCCGGGCGGCGTCGCGCATCGAGTCGGTGTAGGGCACCGGGACCTGCCGCAGCACCTGAGGGGGAGCGTCGGCCACCAGGAAGATCAGCTGCACCGTCTCGGAGGGAGACCGCCACGACGGCTTGGACAGAGCGTCGGCGAGCGCCTCATCGAGGGCTTCCGGATAGTCGCCGCCGTCGTTCGCCACCACCTCCGAGAGGGCCTGGGCGAAGGCCTCTGCGTCCGGCGTGAGGTCGAACGTCCGCGTCAGGAACACGTCGCCCTCGTCGCGGTACAGGGTCATGCCCAGGTGCACGTCCACGTCGCCGGGGAGCCGGTGGATGCGCATTGCCACCTCGTCGATGGTGATCTTGAGCTGGTGGATCTCATCGTCCATCGAGCCGGTGGAGTCGAGCAGGAACAGGACGTCGAGGGCGACGGTCTCGCCGGCCATGGTCGGCAGCGAAGTCTCGAGGGCGACGCTCTCGCCTCGGGCGGCCTGGGCGCTGGCGCCGCCGGCGGACACCGTGAACGGTCCGTCGCCCAACTCGTAGGCCTGCGGGTGGAAGCGGACCGTGCCGTCGGCGGTGGTCCTCAGGCCCACCCCTCGCTGGCCTGCGGTCACCAGGACCTCGGCGCCGGCCGCCGGGAGGCCGCCCTCGCGTGTCACCGTCACCACGATGCGTCCGCTGGGGTCGATGTCCCGCACCCGGATGCCGAGGCCGAAGAAGTCGGCGCGGTAGGCCAGGTAGTCCTCGAAGCGTTTGTTGTCGTCGATCGACCCGCCCGTGAGCCTGGCCTGCCGCAGCTCCGACTCGTGGGCGACGGCTTCCGTCTCGGGGACGACGACGTCGCCCTCGGTCGCGATCGTGGTGGCACCGGCTGCCGTGGTAGCGGGGGCGGCAGTGGGTTCGGGGGAGGCAGCTTCCTCGACGGCCCTCTCGGCGGCGTCGGCCGCCATGGCGACTTCCTCCATCGCGGCTTCCGCCATCGCCTCGAGCTCGACGGATGCGGCGGCGGCGTCTCCGTCCCAGTCGGGCTCCCCCTCGATCCATCCGTCGTCGGTAGTCGGAGCGGTCCCTCCGTTATCGGATGGGGTTGTGCCCTCGCCGGAGGGCTCGGGCCCGGGATCGACGGCCGGCGCCGCCTTTGTCTCCACCGGGACGACGGTGGTTGCGACGGACGTGTCTACGCTCTCGGAGCTTTCGGAGCTGCAGGCGCCCGCCAGGAGGGTGACGACCGCCAGCAGCGCTATCAGGGTTCGGGTGGGGGCAGGTGTGGTCTTCATGTTCCTTGTGACGACGCCGGCCGGCTCCAAGGTTCCCGGCCCGGCCGGATTGCTGCGGATTCCCGACGCTCCCCCCTTTCCCAACCATGGACGCCTGGCCCGGATCCTCTATGTATCGTCAGGAAGGAACTGGGAGCCGTGTGAACGAAAGTGGGAACGCGATGACCCTGAACACCCGGTCGGTCGGGCGAGGCGCGGGCATCCGAAGGATGGTCGGTGGCAGGCTGCGCCCGGGACACCGCTCGGTCCCGGTGGCCGTCCTGGTCGTGGTGTCTCTGGCGGCTTGTTCAGGGGGCGAGGAAGACGAATACTCGGCTGATGATGCCTCCGGCGCCCAGACGGTGTCGGTCGAGGTGCCCGACCTCTCGCACGTGGCTCGAGAGGGCGCCGAACTGTTCACCGCCAACTGTTCGGAGTGTCACGGCCCCACCGCCGGTGGATCGTCGCAGGGCCCGCCGCTGGTCCACAAGATCTACGAGCCGGGCCACCACGCCGACTTCAGCTTCGTCCGTGCCGTCGAAACGGGATCGCCCCAGCACCACTGGAACTTCGGGGACATGGAGCCGGTGCCGGGCCTGTCACCGGAGGACCTGAACAAGGTCATCTGCTACGTGCGGGAGCTGCAGTACGCCAACGGCATCTTCATCGAGCCGGCCGGTCTGGCGGCCTGCGATGGTTGAGACGTCCGGTGCCCAGCGCGGTCCGGACAGGTGGTGGTGAGTTGAGGGCGGCGGATCGGTGGCGGGCCGAGCTGGAGGCCTGGGTGATTCCACAGAGGCTGCTCGATGCGGCTGACGAGTCACCCTATGGCTGGGTGCCGTGGGTTTGGGAGCGCATGTCGGCGGAGGCGCGCTCTGCGCCCCCTCCGGTCACGTTCGAGGTGACGAGACGCCTTGCCGGGGAGCACGGTTCGGTGCTCGATGTGGGTGCCGGCAGGGGGCGGGCCTCGCTGCCCCTGGCGGTCCTAGGTCATGACCTCACCGCGGTGGAGCCCGACGCCGGGATGGCAGACGGTTTCGAGGAGGAGGCGGCCCGGCTCGGTGTTCCCGCCCGGCTGGTGCGGGGACGCTGGCCGGAAATGGCGGGACGGGTGCCGCAGGCCGACGTCGTGGTGTCGGCCAATGTCGTCTACGACGTGGCCGACATCGGTCCGTTCGTGGCGGCTCTCGACGGCGCTGCCCGCCGGGGAGTGGTGATCGAGATGACCGAACGGCATCCCCGGGTGACCATCGCGCCGCTGTTCCGGGCCGTCCACGGCGTCGACCGTCCGGGCGGCCCATCGGTCGACGACCTGGTGGAGGTGATCGGTGAGGAGGTCGGAGTCCGTCCCGAGGTGGAGCGCTGGGAGCGACCGGCGTCGCTGTGGTTCGAGAGCTGGGACGAGATACTCGCCTTCTACGGGAAGAGGGTGACCCTGCCGGTCTCCCGCCGCCATGAACTGCGGCCCCTCCTGGAACCGCAGGTCACCGAGGAGGACGGCCGCCTCTACGTCGGTAAGCGCATGGGCCGGCACAGCACCCTCTGGTGGCACCCGAAACGATGAACGAACCGCCGCCGGACAGGGTGACACAGCCCGGGTAGCCCCGCGCCTCGAGCGCCCGGGACCAGCCGGTGGAACCAGCCTGGACACGAATTGCCGGGTCGGGCCTTTAACTTCTTGCTAACAGAGCACTCCTACACTCGGCGGGTGTTCCGGAGGCTGATACTCGCAGCGGTTCTGGTGGGATTGACCCCGGCTATCGCCGCCGATGCCCACCACACTCCGGGGTTCGACTTCGAGGGTGCGGGATGGGGCCACGGTGTGGGCATGGGCCAGTGGGGCGCTCTGGGGCAGGCCCTCGCCGATCCGGCCAAGCCGGGTGAGGACATCGCCGCCTACTACTTCCACGGCTCCTCACCGGCGACGATGCGGGATCTCGCCCTGCCCAACGACCTGCTGTACACGCTGGACAACCCGCTGTGGATCAACCTGGGATCCCAGATCACCCTCCTGGAGTTCACCGCCGTGGGAGGTCCCCTGGATCTGTGCCTCGCGGACGACGGCGCGGGTCCGTGTCCGAAGCCACAGCATCCCCAGGCGGGGGAGCGGTGGGAGTTCCGCCGCATCGCCCGCGGCCAATGCGGCTTCTTCCACGGTGGAGCGCTACAGGGAACGGCCGGTAGCTGCCGGGCGTCCATCTCGTGGCCCGACGCGGCCGGGGTCCGGCTCCGTCACGGTGAGAGCAGGAGCAAGCTGTGCGCCTCCCGAACCAACGAGATCTGCGAGTACCGGCACGGGGAGCTGAAGATACGGGACGACCCGGTGGAGGTCGGGTTCCACGTGGTCCTGGCGATCGGGCTCGAGGACTACCTCCGCGGCGTTGCCGAGGTGCTGGACCACTGGGCGGCGCCGGGGGTGAACGAGGCCCAGGCCGTCACTTCCCGCTCCTACGCGGCCTACAAGTTCTTCCTGTGGGAGACCGGGCCGCGCCCCGCCAACCCCGACGAGGATCCGGGAATCAATGCCGCCCGCAAGGACAGCTGCTGGTGCCATCTCTACGACAGCTGGAGGGACATCAACTACATCGGCTGGGCCAAGGAGACCCGTTCGAACGGGCAGCCCTGGCTCGACGGCGTGGAGTCGACCAGGGACCGGGTGCTCACCTACTTCGGCGCCGGTTGGGAGAAGTACACGAAGGCGGGGATCGTGCAGACGTTCTTCTCCGCCTCATCCGGCGGGATCACCCGCACCAACGTGTACGGGTTCTTCACCGAATGGGACGGCAGGACGCCGGGAACGGAGTGGCCCTACCTGAGACCGGTCGCGGACCCGTGGGACGTGGACCCGGCCGTAGGCAACCCGAACGCCTCCTGGGAGGAACGGGTGAGCGTGGCCACGCTGTCGAGTTGGCTGGGCTGGGACGACGTCACCGAGGCGGTCCTGGTAGACAGGGAGTCCCTGTCCTCCCCGGCGCGGGTCAAGTTCAGCGGGGTCCGCGGCGGCCAGACTGTTTCGGTCACCGTAGCCGGGGCTGCGTTCCGGACCGCCCTGGGCCTGAAGTCCTCCAACATCACGGCCATCGACGGCGTAGCCCCTCCACCGGCCGACGACCCGGTGGAACCCGGGCTACCGGCCGGGCCGGGCAGCTTCGACGACGATGACGGCAGCGTCTTCGAGGCTTCGATCGACCGGTTGGCGGCGGCGGGCGTCCTGGACGGCACCGAGTGCGGCGCGCGGCTCTTCTGCCCCGGGCTGCCCCTCCAGCGCTCGACCATGGCGGTCTGGATGGTCCGGGTCCTCGACCCGGGTTTCGAGCCTTCCGGTGCCGGGACGAGGTTCGAAGATGTGGACGCCGCTGAATGGTGGGCGAGCTACGTGGAGCGTCTCGCCGAGCTCGAGGTGACCAAGGGATGCAGCGCCGATCCGCCGCGGTTCTGCCCGGACCAGGCTGTGTCCCGTGCCCAGATGGCCACCTTCCTGGTGACGGCATTCGATCTGGATCCCGCCGAGTCGGCCGGTTTCACCGATACCGGGGGCGGCCACGAGGCCAATATCGATGCCCTGGCCGCGGCCGGCATCACCGCGGGGTGCGCCACCGATCCGCTGCGGTTCTGCCCCGAAGACCCCGTGACCCGGGGCCAGATGGCCACGCTGCTGGTGCGGGCTCTCGACCGCCTATACGATCCGGTCTGAGGCGCCTGAGTACCCAGCCGCCTCACCGCGCCGCGGCTCTAGCCGAGGCGGGGGGCAGGTCTCCCAGGTCAGTCGGACTCTGTGATGGTTACCGAGTTGATGGTGACCGGGGTGAGCGGGCGGTCGTTGCGGGCGGTCGGGACCTTCTGCATGGCGTCCACAACGTCCAGGCCGTCGGTCACCTTGCCGAACAGCGAGTAGTGGGCCGGCAGGCGGGTGCCGTCTGAGCCGCTGATGATGAAGAACTGGCTGCCGTTGGTGTTTGGCCCTGCGTTGGCCATGGCCAGCGAACCCAGCTCGTAGCTGCCGGGCTGGGGGAGTTCGTCGGCGAAGCGGTAGCCGGGGCCGCCCCGACCCGAGCCGGTGGGATCACCGCCCTGGCAGACGAAACCCTTGATGATGCGGTGGAAGATGACGCCTTCGTAGTAGTGGTAGCGGGCCAGCACCACGAAGTTGTTGACGGTGAGCGGAGCGGCGGCGGCGTCGAGAGCGATGGTGATCGATCCCATCGTGGTGTCCATCACCGCGGTGTAGCTCTTGGCGGGGTCGATGCACATCGGGGGCGGCTGGGGGAACTGGCGGCGGGCGGGACTGGACCCGTCGGCCGCGGGGCAGGGTACGTCGGTCACGGCTGGACTCCTCGAGTGTTGGTGGCTGGGGCGAAAGGACCGGGTAACCCTAACCGTGCTGATCGCCGGCCCGGCCGTCCGGCCATGGCGTTGCGCATGGTGCGAGCGGGGGTTTATGGTGCCTGGTTCAGTGAGCACGAGGAACCGATGAGCACCGACCAGTTGAACCATTACAAGAGCAAGCTCGACTTCGAGATGGACTCGTGGGACGTCCACGAGGCGCTGGGCAACGGAGAGCCCCTGGTCGTGGTCGACGGCCGGTCCGCCGAGGCCTACGCCCGGGAGCACATACCGGGCGCGTTGAACCTGCCGCACCGGGGTATCGACGCCGACTCGACGGCCTCGCTGGACCGGTCCCGGACCTACGTCTGTTACTGCGACGGGATCGGCTGCAACGCCTCCACCAAGACCGCCCTGAAGCTGCTGATGCTGGGCTTCGAGGTCAAGGAGTTGATAGGTGGCCTCGACTGGTGGAAGCGCGACGGCTACCCCACCGAGGGCGACCACGCCCAGTCGGGCCGCGAAATCGTCTGCGGCTGCTGAGGCCGGGCATCGGAGGAGTCCGGGATGGCGCTCGAGATGCGCGCCCGTTGCGAGCGCTGCGAAGCGCCGCTCGCAGGAGATGGAGCGGCGTTCATGTGCTCGTACGAGGGCAGGTTATGTCCCGTGGGTGCCGGCGAGATGAGCCACGTCTGTCCGAACTGCGGCGGTGAGCTGGTTCGCCGACCTCGCCGCGCGTCCTAGTAAACGGGTCTGCGCCGATGGTTGACAGCGGCGCAGACCCCTCGTTACGGTGCCGGGGGTGGCGTCCGTCGTAAGCCACCCTGGAGAGAACCGTTGTCGTTCAAGCTCTCTAACGCCCTGAAGCGCAGCACCACCGGCATTGCCCGGACCGTCAGTGAGTACGAGAAGCGCTTTCGGACGACTCGGCGCGGCAACCGGGCGAGGACGGCGCTCGACCACAAGGAGGTCAACGATCTCTACTACGACGTGGTCACGGACTTCTTCGAGTTCGGGTGGGGCAGGTCCTTTCACTTCGCTCCTCGCGGCCCGGGGGAGAGCTTCAACGCCTCGCTGGCACGGCACCAGCACTACCTGGCCCACAAGCTCCGGCTGGGGCCCGGGATGGTCGTGGCCGACCTCGGCTGCGGCGTCGGCGGGCCGCTCCTGGAGATCGCCCAGTTCACCGGAGCCCGGATCGTGGGTGTGAACAGCAACGCCTACCAACTCGAGCACGCCCGCAAGTACGCGGAGGAGGCGGAGCTGACCCATCTGGCCGAGTTCATGCACTGCGACTTCCTCGAGGTGGACGCTCCCGACGGCTCGTTCGACGCGGTCTTCTCAATAGAGGCGACCTGCCACGCCCCGGACAAGGTGAGCATCTACGGCGAGGCGTTCCGCCTGCTGAAACCGGGGGCCTGCTTCGCTTCCTACGAGTGGTGCATGACCGACCGCTACGACCCCGAGGATCCCCTCCACCGCAGGATCAAGGCTGACATCGAGCTGGGCGGCGGCATACTCGAGCTCGACGAGCGTAGAACCGTCGACGAAGCGCTGGTGGCGGTGGGGTTCGAGGTGCTGGAGACCAGGGATGTAATGGTGCCGACCGGTCCGTCGGTTCCCTGGTACCAGCCTCTGGCCGGTTCGGGGATCTCGCTGGCGACCTTCAGGAGTTCGAGGATCGGGCGCTCGGTCACCCAGGCCACGCTCAGGCTGCTCGAGGCCCTCCGCATCGCGCCCAAGGGATCGGTTCGGGTGTCGGAGACCCTCAACCTCTGCGCGGTGGCCCTGGTCGAGGCGGGCCGGCTCGGCATCTTCACCCCGGCGTACTTCATCCACGCCCGCAAACCGGAGTAGGACCGAGCGGCCGGAACCGGTGCATGATGGGGTGTACCCCTGTGCCTTTCGCCTTCTGCCCAACTAGCTTTGTGGCATGGTGTGCAAGGATGAACTAGGCCTGCCGGCCGGCGCGGAGTTGGTGATCATCGGCGCCGGGATAGTGGGTGCCTCCACGGCGTTCTGGGCTGCCCGGGCCGGGCTGTCGCCGGTGGTGCTGGAAGCCCGGCCGGTTGCCGCCTCGCTCACCACCCCGGCCTCCACCGGAGCCTTCCGGCTGCAGTTCGACAACCGGGAGGAGACCGAGCTGGTGCGGGAGACGGTCGACCTGATCCTGAACTTCGCCGAGATCACCGGCCAGGACGCGGCGCCCCTCGCGGTCAAGCAGCCGGGCTACCTCTGGGCGACCACGTCCGAGGACAGGGCTGAGAAGCAGCGCCGGCTGGTGGCTCGCCAGCACTCCTGGGGCCAGGCCGACATCGAGGTGCTGGCCGGAGACGAGGCCCGGCGCAGGTTCCCCTACCTGAGCCCTGAAGTGGTCAGCGCCCGCTACCGGGCGGATGACGGCTTCGCCGACCCCAGGGCTCTGACCCTCGGGCTGCTACAAGCGTCGGAAGCCCCTCTCCACCTTTCGTGCCGGGTGGTATCCCTCCGGGAACTCCCCTCTGGAGGACTTGACGTGGGTACGGAGACCGGTCACATCCGGGCCGAACAGGTCGTGATCGCCGCCGGGCCCTTCACGGCCAAGCTGGCCGCCCTCCTCGGGGTGGAATTACCGCTGGAGGTAAAGCGCCGCCACAAGGTGGTGGTGCCCGAGTTGGCGCGGGTCCCGCCCGATGCTCCCATGACCATCGATGACGACACCGGCACGCACTGGCGCCCCGCCCTGGCGGGTGCCGCACTGCTGGACGCCGCGCCCCGGGGGCCGGGAAGGGCGCCTGTGGAGGATATCCCTCCCAGCTCAGGCATGGCGTTCCGGGTGCTGGATCCCTCCAGTCCGGACGCCGCCGCCCGGATCAGTCCCTTCTGGGGCGAGGCTTGGAGGAGGGGAGAGCTCTCCTGGATGGTCCACTCCGGGCAGTACGTGATGAGTCCCGACCACCGCCCCCTGATAGGGCAGGCGCCGATCGGCGGGCTGTGGGTCAACAGCGGCTACTCGGGCCACGGCATCATGTGCTCCCCGGCAGGGGGTCGCATCCTGGCCGACCTGATCACCGGGCGACTGGAGGATTCACCCTTCGCCCTCGACCGGACCTTCGTGAAGAGAAGCCTGGACCAGATCTAGATCATTAGTTGGTAGTGGTCCGTCGGGATCGGACAGGTTCAGGCGAGTTCGTCCAATAGCCGGATGACGAGCTGCTCG
This sequence comes from bacterium, assembly GCA_028820935.1. NCBI lineage: Bacteria > bacterium. Next base: position 37,132 of record JAPPHZ010000051.1, read on the forward strand.
TCGTAGGGTTCGGGCTCGGTCAGGCGGTTGCCGAACCTGTCGAGGAGCATGAAGTCGGACGTGCTGTTCATCCCGTAGTACTCCCAGGCGTCGCGTGCCTCGCTCCAGAGCGCCGTGAACGTGACCCCCTTCTCGACCACGAATTCCTGCGCGATCTCGAGAGTGCCGACACCGCCGATTCCGATGACGGTGAGTCGGTTGGAGTGCTGCCGAGCGAACTGCTCGATGCCCGGGGCTTCCTCCCGGCACGTCTCTCAGAAGGGGGACCAGAACCAGAACATCAGGGGCTTCTCACCCTTGACGACCGATCGCAGGCTGATCAGCTCTCCGGTGGCCGCGTCGAACATCTCGATGTCGGGCACGTCATCGGAGATCGCGGTGGCGGGCGGCGCCGTCGTGGTAGTGGCCGGTGTCGCCGTAGTCGTGACGACCACCGTGGTGGTCGTGGTGGTCTCGGCCGCCGTGGTGGTGGTCGTGGTCTCGGCCGCGACGGTTGTGGTCGTGGTCTCGGCCGCCGTGGTGGTGGTCGTGGTGGTCTCGGCCGCGACGGTTGTGGTCGTGGTCTCGGCTGCGACGGTGGTCGTGGTTTCGGATGGCGCGGTCGTGGTGGTGGACGGGCCGGTGGTGTTTACTGTTTCCTCGGAGGTCGAGGCGGTCGTCGTGGACGTTGTCGTCGCCGAGGTGGTGGATATCGGTTCCGGCTCGGTCGTTCCGATGGTTGTATCGGGTGCCTCGGATGTAGTGGCCACGGTCGCCGCCGTGTCCGCAACGGTGGTGGTCGCCTCTTCCGGAGCAGGGCTGGAGTCGATGGTGGTGCCCGGATCGGGGGGTGCTTGAGTGGTGGCAGGACCGGTGGCGTCTCCACCGCAGGACATGACCGCGCCGGCCAGTAGTGCCATAGCTATTACCGAACGGATCAGCCGCAAGTCCGCTCCGGGTACCTGGGGGTTGAGTGCCGGTCCAGGATACCCCGCCATGACCACTAGGTTTCGAGGACGTGGCAATCGGGCATCGACATGGTCGAGCGCCGGCCGGCAACGATCTGGAGGATCGAGATGAGGGAAGCGATACGGGTTCCGGGCCTACCCCGGATGTTCAGGGTGATGCTGGTGGCGCTGATCGTGGCGGCAGTGGTCGGTGCCACCGTGCTCCTGCCGTCGGCGCGAGCCGGACAGGGGGAAGGGAACGGATCGACCATGCCCGGCGAGGTCGAGATGGCGGAGCCGAAACTGACGGAGCTGGCGGTGGAGGGCGTCGGCAGCCGTAGCGTCAGCTACGACGGCGCCATCGGCCGGTTCACGGTGAGCGTGCTGCGCGACTCGCTAATCACCGCGGTGTCGGACGGGAACAAGTCGGTCCAAGCCATCGCCGACGCGGTCGCCGAGAACTGCACGAAGACCGAGCCCGAGACGGCGGATCACACGGCGCCTCCGACCTGTATCTCCCCGAACGGCCTGCAGACGGTGAGCATCCGCATTCGGGAGGAGTTCGACTGGACCGACCAGGGCCGGGTCTCGCTCGGCTTCCTCTACGAGAACCGGCTGTCGATCGCCATCCGCGGCACCGGGTTCGCCGGCGGGCTGGTCGACATGGTGATCACCAGCGGGGGAGACCAGGTCCGCTTCGACGGGTTGGACTTCACCGTCTCGCGCCGTGCCGAGTTCGAGCGCCTTGCCCTGCTGGACGCCATCGACGACGCCCAGGCGACCGCCCGGGCCATCGCAGGGCACATGGGGTACGAGATCGTGCGGATCGTCAGGATCACCCCGGCCGGATTCGATCCCTATGCAGCCGTCGAGAGGATGCAAGGGGACGATGCGGTGGTTGCGGAGTCGGCGGCCGCGCCCACGCCCGTGTTCGGGGGCGCCGAGGTGGTCACGTCCCGGGTCTCGATGATCTTCGAGCTACGACCCAAGCCTTAGTAGTCGGCGATATTCAACGGCAACTAGCAACTAGCAACTAGCAACTAGCAACTAGCAACTAGCAACTAGCAACTAGCAACGCTACTCCCGGATGATGGTCCGGGCCTGTTCCCGCACGTAGGAGCGCATGTACCAGGGGCCGCCGCTGCCCGCTCCCGAGGTGCCGGAACCCTTCCAGCCGCCGAAGGGCTGGATGTCGGGCCACGCCCCGGTGGTGGACCCGGCCCGGCGGTTGGCGTAGACCACGCCGGCCTGGATGCGCTCGAAGAACCGGTCGACCTCCCCGTCGGTGCCGGCGAAGACCCCGGCGGTGAGCCCGAAGATGGTGTCGTTGGCCTTGTCGATCCCCTCGTCCAGGGAGTCCACCGGAGTCACGGCCACGAAGGGCACGAACAGCTCCTTCTCCCAGATCCAGGTCTCCTCCGGCGCGGTCACCACGGTGGGCTGGACGAAGTTGCCCCGCTCCAGGTCACCGTCCGTGACCACCTCGCCCCCGGAGATGATCTCGCCCCCGGCTTCACGAACGGCCTCCACCGCCGACCGGAAGCGGCCCACCGCCTCCTGGTCGATGACGGGTCCAACGAAGGTGTCGCGGTTGCGCGGGTCGCCGACCCGGAGCTCGCCGGTCTTGTCGGCGAGCAGGTTGACGAACTCCTGGAAGGCGGGCCTTTCCACGTAGACCCGGGAGTTGGCAGAGCACTTCTGACCCGACAGGCCGAAGGCGGCCCTCATCACCCCTTCGGCGGCCAGATCGAGATCGGCGCTGGCCGTGACCACCGCCGGGTTTTTCCCACCCATCTCGCACACCACCGGCTTGGGGCGACCGGCCGCCACCGTCCGGTACAGGTACATGCCGACGTCGTAGGAGCCGGTGAAGGTGACCCCGTCCACGTCGTCGTGATGGGCGAGCCGGTCGCCGGCCCCGTCGCCGCCGGTCACGACGTGCAGAGCACCGGCGGGCAGTCCGGCCCGGGAGAATATGTCGGCCAGCAGCAGCGATCCCAGGGCGCCGGTGTTGGAGGGCTTGAGGACCACGGTGTTGCCGGTGAGCAACGCCGCCGATGTGGGGCTGGCCACCAGGGCCATCGGAAAGTTGAAGGGGGAGATGATCGCCCACACCCCCCAGGGGCGCAGGACCGAATGGTTGGTGTCGCCCACCCCGTAGGCGCCCATGGCCGTTTCCATCCCGCCGGCTTCGTCCAGGCGGTCGCAGTAGTAGTTGGCGAAGGCCACCGCCTCCGAGACGTCCCCGAGCGCCTCGAGCCGGTTCTTGCCGATCTCCAGGCTCAGGAAGCCGGCCAGGAGGGGGGTCTCCTCGTCCATGATGTCGGCCGCCCGGCGGATGATGGCCACCCGGTCCTGCCAGGGCGTTGCCTCCCACTCGGGTTGGAAGGCGCGGGCCGCCGCCACGGCCTCGTCGACATCGTCGTCGGAAGCCTGGGAATAGACACCCACCACCACATCGGAGTCGATCGGGGAACTTTCCGTGTAGGTCTCGGCGGTGTAACGCTTCTCACCGTTGATCAGGAGGGGGTGCGTCTGCCCGATCTGCGCGGTGGCGGCGGCGAGACCCTCCTCGTAGGCTTGATGGAGCGCCGGATCGTCCGCCGACATCGTGGCATAGGTGATCTTTCCCATGGTGTATTTTCCTTTGAGCGAATAGCCGGAAGGGGAGCCCCGAAAATCTAGCATGCGAAGCCTCGATCCCGATCCCGCCGGATGACGTTCGCCCGCCGCGTTCGTGTCGTCGACTCCCACACGGCCGGGGAGCCCACCAGGGTGGTGGTCGGAGGCTTCCCGGAACTGGCCGGCGGCACCCTGGCGGAGAAGGAGGCGGACCTTCTCGCTAACCACGCCGACCTGATGAGGTTGCTGGTCGGGGAGCCGCGGGGCCATGCGCCGTGGCATGCCGTCCTGCCTCTAGCGCCGCTCCACGCCGGCGCGGATCTCTCCGTCCTGATCGTCTCCGCCCTCGGATCGCTCACCATGTGCGGGCACGCCCTGATCGGTACGGTCACCACCCTCCTTGAGACGGATCGGATGCCGGCCCGAGAGCCGATGACCGCGGTGGTGGTGGAGACCCTAAGCGGCCTGGTCAGAGCCGAGGCGCGGGTGGACGGGGGCAAGGTCCACTCCGTGACCTTCCGGGGAGTGCCGTCCTGGGTAGCGGTCACCGGGCTGGCGGTGGAGGTCGGCGGGCGGATCTTCGAAGTGGACATCGGGTTCGGCGGGATCTGGTTCGCCCTGGTACGGGTGGAGCAGACCGGCATGCCGATCGCGGTGGAATCCGTGCCCGGTCTCGTGGCGCTCAGCCATCGGATCCGGCTGGAACTCAACCGGACGCTCCGCGAACGATCCGGCCGGCCGCCCGGAATGCCCGGGAGGGTCGATCAACTGCTCTACGTCGGGCCGCCCACGAGCGCCGGGGCGCACGGGCAGAACCTGGCCACCTCGACGGGCCTCGGCTTCGATCGCTCCCCCTGCGGGACCGGGTGCTGCGCCCGCATGGCCTGGCACTTCGAGAGGGGAGAGATGGCGGTCGGGGACACCTTCGTCCACGAGAGCGTGCTCAACACTATGTTCACCGGGACGATCCAGGCCGAGACGGAGGTCGCCGGACGCCGGGCGATCGTCCCCACCATCACCGGTTCCGCCTACCTGACCGGCTTCAACGAGCTGGTCCTGGACCGCGAAGATCCCCTAGGCGCCGGCCTCTTCCTCCCCGCCGCCGGCGGCTGACACCCTGGGAGCTGCGCGTCGTATCAGATGACCGCGGTCTCCGGAAGGATGCGCCCGGTCTCGAAGCGGGCCATGTCGAAGGGGGACAGGTCGAAGGTCGGTTCCGAACCGAGGACCAGCTCGGCAAGGTGCTCTCCCACCACCGGTCCCTGCTGGAATCCGTGGCCGCTGAACCCGGTGGCGTAATGCAGCCGATCTAGTCGCGGAGCGGTGCCGATGATGGCGTTGTTGTCGGGGGTCACGGCGTAATAGCCCCACCAGGTGTGGGTCACCTCCATCTCGGCCACGGCCGGCGCCCGGTTGATGACGACCGGCGCCAGGTCCTCGATCGTCTGCGCCCGCCCGCCCATGGCCAGCCCCTCCGCCTCCCTGTGGAAGTAGAAGCCGGTGGCGAAGTCGATCACCAGCGGCAACCGGCGCGGGAAGGGGTCCGAGCCCCTGGTCAGCCAGATGTGGCGCTTCACCGCCCGCACCGGCATGCGGACGCCTAAAGGGGCCGCCAGCCGGGGGCTCCACACTCCTGCGGCCAGCACTACTTCGGGGGTCGAGACGAACCCGTTCGTGGTGGTCACGCCCCGTACCTGTCCGTTCGACACGTTGATTTCCGTCACCTCACAACCCTGGACGATGGCGGCGCCGTGGCGGGAGGCGGCCTGTGCGTAGCCGAGCGCCACCGACTCGGGCGTGCACGTGCCGTCCCATGGGCAGAAGGTGGCTGCCGCCACGTCGTGGATGCGGATTCCCGGCACCATGTCGAGCGCAGCCTCGGCGGTTATCAGTTCGGACGGCACGCCGAGCGACCTCTGCAGGGCTACCGCACGCTGGAAGGCGTCCACCTCGGATCGGCGCAGTAGGAACAGGTAGCCGTGCTGCTTGAGGTCGATGCCGGTCCCGAACTCCGTCTCGAACCTCTCCAACCGACGGATGTTCTCGACGGCCATCCGGATGTTCAGCTCGTCCGAGAACTGGGCCCGGAAGCCACCGGCCGATCTGCCGGTGGAGCCGGAGCCGATGGTGTCCCGCTCCAGCACCGCCACCTTCACCCCTGCGGCGGCCAGGTGGTAGGCGGCGGACGCACCCATGATGCCGCCGCCGATGATCACTACGGCGGCGGAGGAAGGGAGTTCTGCCATTTTCCGCTCCGGGTTCGCGGCGGGTTGCCCGGTTCAGCCGACCGGCGGGTAGCGGGTGCGGGGGCCGGCGCCGGCCCAGTCCATGTGGTTGCGGATGTACTGGTGGGTGGCGTCGGTCGAAGGCGAGAAGTCCCACGAGTGGAGATCGCCTACCTCCATGGCGGCGTGGACGACCCGGCGCGCTCGCTGCGAGGCGAGCACCTGCTCCCGGATGGCGTCGCTGTCCCATCGCTCGGCCACCTCGGCGGCGAAGCCCGAGGCGAGGTCGGCATGGTCGGGATCCTCCGCCAGGTTGTTCCGCTCCAGCGGGTCCGCCTCCACGTCGTACAGCTGGGCCGGGTCGGTGTCGCAGTGGATGTACTTGTACCGCCCGCGGCGGATCATGAACATCGGGTGGGAGGTCATGACCCCCGTGTACTCGGAGGTGGTCTCGTCCACGGGGTCGCGGCCTCCGGTGGCGCTCTCCCAGAGGCTGCGGCCGGCGGGAGGCCGGGCCGGCTCGGGCCAGGGCCCGGCGCCGGTGACCATGTCAGACAGGGTGGGCAGCATGTCCAGGAGGGAGCAGGCGTTGGGGACCGTGCTGTTGGTGATGTCGGGTCCGGCCATGATGAGCGGTACTCGCGCCGAGCGCTCGAAGAACGACATCTTGAACCACACCCCTCGGTCCCCCAGCATGTCGCCGTGGTCGCTGGTGAAGATGACGACCGTGTTGTCGAGTTGTCCCGTCTCCTCCAGGACGCGCACGAGCGTGCCCAGCCACCAGTCGACGTAGCTCGTGTTGGCGTAGTAGGCGCGGCGGGCGTTCCGGCACTGGTCCTCCGTGTAGCCGACCGTATCGATCTCGATGCCGTGGCGGATGCGGACCGTGTGCGGGTCCAGCGACGCGACCGGTGGCACATCGGGCAGGTCGATCTCGTCGTGGTCGTACAGGTTCCACCATTCGGGTCGGGCCACGTAGGGATCGTGGGGGTGGATGAACGAGGCGACCAGGAAGAAGGGCCGCTCGTCTGTGTCGCGCGCCAGGTCGTAGAGATGGCGGACGGCTGCCGAGCCGACCTCCTCGTCGTAGTCGATCTGGTAGGTGGCCAGCGCCTGGCCTGCCTCCGACAGGCTGGTCATGTTGTGCCACCACTTGCCCATCCGGCCGGCGGCCTCGTCCCAGTTGGCGGTCCAGGCGAAGTCGGCCGGGTACACGTCGGTGGTGAGCCGTTCGTGGAAGCCGTGGAGCTGGTCGGGCCCCACGAAGTGCATCTTCCCCGACAGAGTGGTGCGGTAGCCCGCCAGCCTCAGGTAGTGGGCGAGGGTCGGGATCGACGCCGGCAATTCCGAGCCGTTGTCCCACGCGCCGATCGCCGTGGCCGGCTGGCCCGTCAGCATCGAGTACCTGGACGGGGCGCACAGCGGGTAGGGGCAGTAGGCGGTGTCGAAGCGGACCCCCCGCTCCACCAGGGCGTCCATCGCCGGGGTGCGGACCACCGGATGCTCGTAGGCGCCGGTGAACTGCGGCGCCAGCTGGTCGGCCATCACCAGCAGGATGTTGGGCTTGGCCGAGGAGCCGGCCATCAGCCGAGCGCCGGGAGGTGGTAGCGGGGGCCCACCACGTTCCAGTCCATGTGGTTGCGGACGTACTCGTTGGCGGCGTCTCTGGCCGGCGCGTAGTCCCAGGAGACCGGGTCGCCGGTCGCCATGGCGGCGTGCACCAGCTGCCGGGTGCGCTGGGAGTCCAGCACCCGCTCCCGGATGGAGTCGCTGTTCCATCGCTCGGTCACCTCGATGGCGAAGCCCGAGGCGAGGTCGGCATGGTCGGGATCCTCCGCCAGGTTGTTCCGCTCGAGCGGGTCGGCCTCCATGTCGTACAGCAGGGGTGGGTCGGTGTCGCAGTGGATGTACTTGTGGCGTCCGCGGCGGATCATGAACATCGGGTGCGTAGTCATCTCGGCCATGTACTCGCAGGTGGTCTCGTCGACCAGATCCCGCCCTCCGGCGGCGCTCTCCCAGAGGCTGCGGCCGGCCGGTGCTCCGGCCAGCTCAGGCCACGGTCGGCCGCCACCGGACACATCCAGCAACGTGGGTAACAGATCCAGCAACGAGCAGGCGTTGGGGACGGCGCCCTGGACGATGTCGGGGCCCGCCACGATGAGCGGAACCCGCGCCGAGCGCTCGAAGAACGACATCTTGAACCATGTGCCGCGGTCGCCCAGCATGTCGCCGTGGTCGCTGGTCACGATGACCACCGTGTCGTCGACCTGTCCCGTCTCGGTGAGGGCTTGGAGGAGGGCGCCCACCCACGAGTCGAAGTAGCTCGTGTTGGCGTAGTAGGCATGGCGGGCGTTGCGGCATCCGGCCTCGTCGTAGCCGACGCTCTCGGCCTGGACGCCCCGGCGGATGCGCCGGGTGTGCGAGTCGAGAGAGTCGTGGGGTGGAACGTCGGGCAGGTCGATGTGGTCGTGGTCGTAGAGGTCCCACCACTCGGGACGGGCCACGTAGGGATCGTGGGGATGGATGAAGGAGGCGACCAGGAAGAAGGGCCGCTCGTCGGCGTCGCGGGCCATGTCGTAGAGGTGCCGGACGGCGGCGAAGCCCACCTCCTCGTCGTAGTCGATCTGGTAGGTCGCCGATGCCCGGCCGGCCTCTGCCAGGCTGTCCATCCCGTGGAACCACTTGTCGATCCGGTCGTCTGACGACTCCCATTCGGGTGTCCAGGCGAAGTCCGCCGGGTAGATGTCGGTGGTCAGGCGGCGCTCGAACCCGTGCAGCTGGTCCGGGCCGACGAAGTGCATCTTCCCCGACAGCGTGGTGCGGTAGCCGGACAGCCGGAGGTAGTGGGCGAGGGTCGGTACCGACGCCGGCAGCTCGGCGCCGTTGTCCCAGGCGCCGATGGCCGACACGGGTTGTCCTGTCATCATCGCGAACCGGGAAGGGGCGCACAGCGGCGACGGGCAGTAGGCGGCGTCGAAGCGAGCCCCCCGCTCCACCAGGCTGTCCATGGCCGGGGTACGGACCAGCGGATGCTCGTAGGCGCCGGTGAAGTGCGGCGCCAGCTGGTCGGCCATCACCAGAAGGATGTTGGGGCGCATCGTCGTGCCGCCTATCGCGCTACCTCCTATATCCAGTGCCGCCGGCGCTGGAACGGGTAGCCGGGGAGGGAAATCCGGCGCCGGACCTCGCCGGCGAACAGGCCGGCGAAGGAGATGTCCACCCCGGCCTCGTAGGCGTCCGACACCGCGCTCAGGAACCCGCCGTCGGTCTCCGCCGCTGCTGCGTCGCCCCCCGAACCCACCAGGGTGGAGAGCACGGTCGGCGCCGCCCCGGTCTCCGGCCAGGCCTCACGGATGGTCCGGCCCTGCGTCGGGTCGGGACCGATCACTACCACCACGTCCGTACCGATCCCGGCCAAGGTGCCGGCGCAGCCGGACAAGCCGGCCGGTCCGCCGGCCTGCCGGAGCCAGCCGGCCAGGTCGAGTTCGTCAACCGAGCCCAATACCCGGCCGGCCGCGCCGCCGACCAGGGAGATGGACGGCGGCGAGAGGGCGAGACCGCCGACCGCTGCCTCCAGACCATCGAGAGCTGCCTGCGCGTCCCAGCCGGGGCCAGGCCGCAGCCGGGTGCCCAACTCCGCCGCCAACCGCAGACCCTCCTCCAGGCTGAGCACGCCGGCTGCCTGCGCCGCCGCCAGGCCTGGCGGACCATTCCCCACCACCGCAGAGGGGCGGACGCCGATGCTCGCCCACTGCGCGGTCAGCGCACAGGCGAGTGCATAGGAGAGCGGCTGGACCAGGGCCGGATCGTTCAGGTGCTGGCTGGCTCCGGGCCGGCCGGCAATCACTTCGAGCAGCGATACGTCCAGGGTTCCCTCCAGCGCCTCGCCGCAACGCTCCAGCACCGTACGCGCCACCGGCTCGGTCTGGTAGAGAGCCTCTCCCGCCGCCATCCACCGGCGGTCATGGCCCGTGTACGCGAACGCCACCCTGGTTGTCCCGTCGCGTGCTCCACCGCCCGGCGCCTCGTAGCTTCCGGCCAGGCGCCGCAGACCCTGGCGGAGTTGGTCGGCATCTGCGAACACCAGCCCGGCGCGGTGCGCGAAGTGACTCCGGCCCGTGCCTGCTGTCCAGGCCAGGTCGGAGAGCAGGGCATCGGAGGCCGGACCTTCCCGACCGTCGAGCCAGGACACGTAACGCCTCGCCAGATCCCGGACCGCACCCGGAGACCTGCCGGAGAGGGGAAGCAGGCGAGCGCCGCGCTGCCCAGCCTCTGACACGGAGAAACCGGCGACTGCTTCCGGAAGGTTCACCGGTACCGCTTGCGGGCTCCCGGCCGGCCGGTCGGTTGTCTCGCTCGCCGTGAGAGCATCCGGACCTGACTCGTAGCCCTCGACGAGGACATGTGCGTTGGTCCCTGACAGCCCGAATGCGTTGACACCTGCCAGAGGCGGGTGACCGGAGTCGGTCGGCCACGCCGTCTTTTCCGTCGCGACCCGCACCGGTATCCGGTCCCATTCGACGTGAGGATTCGGGTCCTGCACATGCAGGAGAGGGGGAATGACCCCCTGACTCATCGAGAGAACCGTCTTGATGAAGGCCGCGATCCCGGCCGCCCACTCGGCGTGCCCGATGTTGGACTTCACGGATCCGACGAGCAATGGACGGTCGCCGCGGCGTCCGTCGCCGTAGACCGCCGCCGCCGCGTTCAACTCGATCGGGTCGCCGAGTTGCGATCCGGTGGCGTGCGATTCCAGGTAGTCGACCCGGGCCGGCGCCACGCCCGCCTGGGTGAGAGCTTCCCTCATGATGCGTTCCTGGGCCGGGCCGTTCGGCACCGTCAGGCCCGCGCTGGCGCCGTTCTGGTTGACCGCCGACCCTCGTATGACAGCCCAAATCCGGTCGCCGTCCGCCTCCGCGTCGCTCAAACGCTTCAGGACCACCATCCCGCAGCCCTCGCCGCGTACGTAGCCGTCAGCGGAGGCGTCGAAAGGACTGCACCGCCCGGTGGGAGACAGCATCCCCACATCCATCATGAACCTGGAGATCGGAGGGGAGAGGACCACGTTCACGCCACCCGCCAGCGCCATGTCCACCTCACCCCGCTGGAGGCCCACGACCGCCTGATGGACCGCGGCCAGCGACGAGGCGCAGGCCATGTCGACCGGCATCGCCGGCCCTTCGAGACCCAGGGCGAAGGCGATCCGGCCTACGGCCACGCTTCCGGTGGTCCCGAGGTAGCTGTCGGCCCTGTTGCCGGCCGCGATCAGGTCGCGGTACTCGCTGCTGCCGATTCCCGCGTACACGCCGGTGCGGCTGCCCTTGAGTCCGTCCGGATCCATACCGGCGTCCTCCAGCGCCTGCCAGGTGGTCTCGAGCAGCATGCGTTGCTGGGGATCCATCAGTTGCGCCTCTATCGGGGAGATCCGGAAGAACCGCGAGTCGAACCAGTCGATTCCGTGGACGAAGGCGCCTCGCCGGTACGCGATGTCCTCCGCATCGGGATCCCCGACCGCGCCGCTCCATGACCCGGCGTCCTGGCGGCCGTCGGTTACCGCATCGACGCCGTCCTCCAGAAGGTCCCAGAACGCCGCCAGGTCGCTTGCGCCGGGGAATCGGCAAGCCATGCCGACCACCGCGATCCCGTCCTCGCCGCTACGGACCGGAACGGGGGGTTCCGGTTCCGGGATGTCGGGCGCTGGGGGAGCCTCGCCGACCGTCGAGAGCTGGCCGAGCTCGTCGGCGAGATGGCGCGACATGCTCTCGATGTCCGGATAGTCGAAGACGATGGTGTTGGAGGCGACGTACTCACCGTCGAAAGCACGGTTCAGGCGGTTGCGTAGCTCGACCGCCATGAGAGAGTCCATACCCAGATCGAAGAAGCCGACCGTGGGCGACGGCGCCTTCGGCAGCCTGAGCACCGCCTGGACCTGCTCCGCCAGGAAGGAGCCCAGGACGTCTGCGCGGTCCCCGGCAGGGGTGGTGCCCAGCCTGGAGATGATGTCCTCCGCCGCGGTGGAGGCGCCGGCCGCGTCGGCGGCATCCGAGGACAGCAGGTCCTCCAGCAGGGAAGGCCGCTCCTCGACAGCCTCCTCGAACACCGACCAGTCCATCGACATGACCACCGAGTTCGTGCTGTCCTGGCGTACCAGCCGCTCAAGCGCCCGGATGCCCTGCTGCGGTGTGAACCAGCGACCGCCGAGGGCCGCCCGCCGCTGCTCGATCCGCTCCCGCTGCTCGGCCGCCTCGCCGATGTCCGACCATGCTCCCCAGGCGATGGCCTGTCCGGCGAGGCCGCGGGCACGGCGGTGACCGGCGAGCTGGTCGAGGAAGGCATTGGCCGCGGCATGGTTGGCCTGCCCGGGATTGCCCATGACGCCGACCCGGCTCGAGAACAGGACGAAGAGGTCGAGATCGCGCCGGCGCGTGGCCCGGTGCAGGTGCCAGGCCCCGACGATCTTCGGCCACAGCACCCGCTCGAAGCTCTCCCACGTCTGGTTGGTCAGCGCGGCGTCCGACAGCACCCCCACGCTGTGGATGACGCCGCCGAGCGGGCATAGCTCCGCATCCATGCGCGCCAGCATGGCGTCGAGCGCCGCGACGTCCGTCACGTCGGCCAGCTCGACCTCGACCCGGATCCCCTTCCGGCGCAACGCCTCGATGGTTTCCCGGGCCTCGGCATCGGGATCCCGGCGGCCGTTGAGGACGATGGTCCCGGCGCCCCGGTCCGCCAGCCATTCGGCCACGGCACAGCCGATGCCCCCCAGGCCGCCGGTGACCAGGTAGGTGCGGTCCTGCCGCAGCCGACCCCGGGCGAGGGGATTGGCCGTCACCACGATCTTGCCGAGGTGCCGGGCAGCCCGCATGAACCCCAGGGCGGGTCCGGCCTCGGCCAGCGGCCACCTGCTGTGGATGAGCGGCTCCAGCACCCCCTCCGAGAGCTGGTCCATCACCTCTCGCAGTACCTCGCCGACCCACTCCGGCTCGGTCTTCTTGAGCACGTCCAGCTCCAGGATGTCGTAGCCCACGTCCGGGCGGACCGCCGCCATCTCTTCGTGGGTCAGGATGTCCCGCCGGGCCAGCTCGACGAAGCGACCACCCTCGGCCAGGCACGCCAGCCCGGCCTCGATGAAGCCCTCGCTGGTGAGGCTGTTCAGCAGCACGTGAACGCCCTCGCCTCCGGTGGCCTCCAGGATCTGGTCGCCGAACGCGGTCTGACGGCTGTCATATACGTGTTCGACGCCCAGCGACCGGACGAAGTCATGCTTCGGAAGGCTGGCCGTGGCGAACACCTCCGCACCCGCGGCGTGTGCCAGCTGGATGGCGGCCGTTCCTACCCCGCCCGCCCCGGCGTGGATCAGGACCCGTTCCCCGGGCTCCAATCCCGAGTAATGGAACGAGAGGGCGGCCGACACGAAGGCGCTGGGAACGGTGGCCAGGGCGGAGGGGGACACCCCTTCGGGCGCCGGCGCCACCAGCTCCTCGTGGGTGACCATCTCGGGGGCGAAGGCGCCGAACCCGAGCCCCACCACGTGGTCGCCGACACTGACATTGGAGACGTCGGAGCCGGTGTCGACCACGTAGCCGCACAGCTCCCGGCCCAGGTCTCCCTCCTCGATGAAGCCGAGCGAACGGAACACGTCCCAGAAGTTGAGGCCGGAGGCCTCGACCGCCACCCGGACCTCCCTGGGCGCCAGGGAGCGGGCGGGCAACACTTTGATCTGCGGTCTGTCGAACACGCCGTCCCGGTCCGGCTCCAGCACCCAGTTCGGCTCCTCGGGCAGGGCCAGCCGCCCGGCCACGGCGTCGGGTCGGACCAGGCGTGCCGCCAGGCGGCCTCCCGCGCGGTGGGCGATGTGGTTCTCGTGGTCGGGATACAGCAGTTCGTCGACGAGTTCTGACATCGGATCCGTGCGGTCGGGATCCAGGTCGATCATGCGCGGTTGCAGATGGGCGGCTTCCAGGGTCACCACCTTGCCCAGACCCCACAGGATCGAGCCGGACAGCTCCCCGAGCCGCTCCCGCTCCAGCACCTGCGCCCCGCGGGTGACGAACCACACACCGTTGGCCGGGGTCGTATCGGAGTCGGCCAGGCCCTGCACCAGTGCCAGCGCGCTCGCCCCGGCCTGCCGCACGTCCTCCGCCATCTCGGAGGTGGTCGCCTCCGGCCCGCGCCCTGCCAGGCCCTGCAGGTGGACCACCCCGGCGAAGGGCACATCCGCGGGCAAATCCTCGATCAGCGATCGCCACGACTCCCGGCACTCGGCATCCAGGTCCTTCCTGATGGCCGAGCCCTGACCGGCCGACTCCTCGCTCTCCTGAATCCGGCCGCCCGCCAGGACGACCGTCTGGTTCCGCGCCGCCAACTCCTGCGCGAGCTTCGCTGCGGCGCCGTTGCCGCCGGACGTCAGTACCCAGACTCCCGGAGGCTCCTCCACCTGCGCCGGGCCCTGCGCGACGATCACGCCCTTGTCGAGCATCTCGAACGAGAAGGAGTCGTCGACCCCGAGGACCTCGACCCCCTCGAAGCCGGCATCGCCGAGGGCGCGGCGCCACACGTCGGGGGTGGCCAGGGCGTGGTGGGGGCGGTAGTGCTCGTCGGCGAACCGCCACCAGCCGTCCAGCTGGCCGAACGTGAGATCCATCCAGCCCAGGCCGCGCAGGTTTTCGAGCGCCACCAACTGGCCCGACGGGGCGAGAAGGGTCCGGCAGTGCCCCAGCGTCTCCTCTAGGAAACGGGTGGCGTGCAGCACGTTGGAGGCGATGATCAGGTCGTAGCCGTGGGAGGCGAAACCCTGGGCGACCGGATCCCTCTCGATGTCGAGAGGCCGGTATTCGATGCAACCGTCTCCGTCGCCGAACCTCTCCTCCGCCTCGGCGAAGAACCCGGCCGAGATGTCCGTGTACGCGTAGTCGAACCGCCCGGCGGGAAGCTCCGGCAACACCGACGCGGTGGCCGATCCGGTTCCCGCCCCGACCTCGATCACCCGCAGCCTCCTTTCCTCCGGGAGCCGGGCCAGGAGCGCCCGGACCGCGTCCCGCAGCAGGGCATTGGCGGCGCGGGCCACCGGCGCCTTGAGGTAGAGGTCGGCCGCGGTGGGTTCCCCGCTGCTGAAGAGGAGGGTCAGCGGATCTGCCTGACCGCGCAGCGCATCTGCCAGAGCGCCACCCGACCGGCGGAACAGCCCGACCTCGGTCTGGCCGTGGGAGTACAGCCCCGCCATGTGTTCGGCGAACCCCTCGGGATCGGGGGGTAGTTCCTCGGGCATCGGATCGTCGGGTCCCAGCACCACCTCGAACCCGCCGTCGGTCTCGGCCAGGATCCCGGACTTGGCCAGCATCTCGAGCATCCTGAGGAAGAGGCGCCGGTGTTCGGGGATCACCTCCAGGCGCTGCCGCAGCTCGTCGGGGTCGACCACCTCACCCGGTGTCCGGCGCCAACCCAGCTTCTCCAGGTTGAAGAGCGCGTAGGCACGCGACCACCGTTCCAGGTCCGCCAGCAGGCCGTTCCTGCCCTCGGGATCCACTCCGGCCGCCGACAGGTACTCGGGGAACAGCGCGGTGCCGGCCGCCACATCGGCAGGGGTCGGGAAGAAGTCGGCCGGCTGCAATCCCGACTCGAGCGAGCGATCGCGCCAGACGACCTCGTAGAGCAGGTCCTCCACGCCCTCGAACGCCGACAGCAAAGCGGCCTTGGTGGCGCGCTTCACGGTGTAACCGTCGAACCTACCGATGAGAACGCCGCTCGGGTCGTAGATGCCCATCTCCCCGCTGAGGACCTCCGGCTGCCTGCCCGACTCCGTCTCGGTACCCGGCGAGGCCTCGTTCATGCGTACGTGGCAGAACACCCGGTCGGGAAGTCCCCCGGCCAGCCACAGCCCGTCCCATCCGAACGGCAGGTAGGTCGCCTCCTCCGGGCCGCCGACCATGTTGCGGGCTATGCCCACCACCTGGAAGCAGCCGTCCAGCACCAGCGGGTGCACGTCCAGGCGGTTGCGGCCCAGTGCCTCCGGCAGGAGCACCTCACCGACCGCCTCGCCCGGACCCGACCAGACCCTCCCCAGCGTCCGGAACGACGGACCCAGATCGATCCCGGTATCGGACTTGGCGCGGTAGTAGGCAGGGACGTCAGCGGGCGCCAGGCGGGCTGCCACCTCGTCCAGATCGATCCTCTCGCCCGCCTCCGGCATGGGGGCGCCTGCCGACACCCGACACTCGACATGTAGCGTCCACTCCTGCTCGGTTCCCCTGCTGTAGATCTGGACACGGCGCGACGCGGACTGGTCGGGATCGTCGAGGACGACCTGCATCGTGCGGCCTACTTCGCCGGCGCCGTTCCCGGAGTCCGGCTCCGGAAACACCAGCGGGTTGTGCAGCTGCATGTCCTCCATGACCACCGAGCCGCTACCTCCGGTGAGGGATGCGGTCGCAGCCATGGCGCCGTACAGCGCGCCCGGCGCCACGAGGCGGCCGAACACCCGGTGGTCCTCCAGCCAGGCCGGGTCCGACGGGAACACTTCCGTCTCGAAGGTGACCTCGCCCCGCGCCGACTCGTACCGGACGCCAAGCAGGGGGTGACCGGCCTCCGTGCGCCTCCGCTTGGCCGGATCCAGCCAGTAGCGTTCGCGCTGGAAGGGGTAACCCGGTAGGGAGATCCGGCGCCGCGTCTCGCCGGCGAACAACCCCTCGAAAGAGATCTCCAGCCCGGCTGCGTAGGCGTCCGCCACCGCATCCACGAAGCCGGTGGCAGGCTCGGACGATGAACCCTTTCGGCGCGGCCGCCGCATGCTGGCCAGCACCACCGGGGCCCCCGGGGCGTTCCGCTTACCCGCCCGGTCGGGCCATGCCAGCGTCGCCATCGGACCCAGCACCGCGTGCGGTCCTACCTCCACCACCAGGTCCACGTCGAGATCCCCCAGGGCCCGGACGCCCCCGGCGAACGCCACCGCCTCGCGCGCATGGCGCCTCCAGTAGGAACCGTCAAGCGCTGTTCCGGTCTCGACCGGTGCCCCCGTCAGGTTGCTGATCACCGTGACGGCCGGCGACTGTATCGCCACGCCATCCAACGCGGCTTCCAGATCGTCAAGAGCCGGCTCCACGAGCGCACTGTGGAATGCCCTGGTGGTGTTCAGCCGTCTGGCCCTGATTCCCTCCGTTTCGAGACGGCCCAGGAGGACATCGATGCCAGAGACAGGACCGCTGATCACCTGGTGGGCGCCGTTGTAGGCCGAGACGGTCACGCCGGCGCCGTTCGGCGACCCGTCCAGGCTTCCGACCACCGACTCGACCCGTTCGGCCGGGGCGAAGACCGCGGCCATGGCGCCCGGTCGGGTCCCGGACAGCAGGGCACCTCGCGCCGCGGCGAACCTCATCCCGTCCTCCAGGGTGAACACTCCGGCTGCCTGTGCTGCGGCCAGCTCCCCCACGCTATGCCCCATCACCACGCTCGGGCGGACGCCGGCGCAGGCCCAGAGCGCGGTCAGGGCGCACTCCAGCGCGTAGAGGGCGGGCTGCTCCCACGCCGTGTCGCCCAGGTCCCCCTCCGCTGACGGTCGGCCCGAACATCACGTCGAGCAGCGAGGCTCCCCTCGCCTCGCGGAATACGTCCTCGCAGCGGTCCAGCACCGCCCTCGCCACCGGCTCTCTCTCGTACAGGTCCCGGCCCATGCCGGTCCACTGGCTCCCCTGCCCGGTATAGACGAAGGCCACCCGGGTGGCGGCCCGGGGAGCCGAGCCCTCGCCGTCCTCCGCCAGGGCGGCCAGCCCGGCCCGTAACGAGTCGGCGTCCTTGAAGGCGAGGCCGGCCCGGTGGTCGAAGTGGCTGCGGCCGATGCCCGCCGTCCAGGCCATGTCCGCCAGGCTCGAATCCGTGCTGCGATCATCGAGCCAGGCCAGGTACCGCCCCGCCAGCTCGCCGAGTGCAATCCCTGACTTGGCCGACAGCGGCAGGAGGCGGGTCCGGCGATCACCGAGGCTTTCCGCCGGCAACGGGATACCGGCCACCGGCGGCGGCAGCGACACCGGCACGACCTGCGCGGCGCCCGCCGCCCGGTGCTCCCGGCCGCGCTCGCCATCCGGGTCGCCATGCTCCTCCACCACGAGGTGGGCGTTCGTCCCGGATATCCCGAAGGAGTTCACCCCGGCAAGCCGTGGTCCCGGGTAATCGCTCGGCCAGTCCATCCGGGAGGAGGTGACCTTGAGGGGTAGCCGATCCCAGTCGACGCTAGGGGTGGGATCGTGGAAGTGCAGGTGCTTGGGGATCACGCCCCGGGTCACCACCAGCGCCGCCTTGATCAATCCGGCGATGCCCGCGGCCGACTCGAGATGGCCGATGTTGGTCTTGACAGAACCGATGAGCAGGGGCCGGCCGGGCCGGCGTTCCGCTGCGAAGACGTTGGCCACGGCATCGATCTCGATCGGATCGCCCACCGCGGTCCCGGTGCCGTGCGCCTCCAGGTAGTCGATCTCCGACGAACGGACGCCCGCATCCGATAGGGCGGTCTCCATCACCTGTTCCAGTGCGGGCGTGTGGGGGACCGTGAGGCCGGTGCTGGCGCCTCCATGGTTGACCGCGGCCCCCCGGATGACCGCCCAAACCCTGTCGCCGTCGGCCACCGCCTCGCTCAGCCGCTTCAGGACGACGACGCCGCAGCCCTCGCCCCGCACGTACCCGTTGGCGGAGGCGTCGAACGTCTTGCACTGCCCGTCGGGGGACAGCATCATCGCGTCCGCCCTCAGTTCGTAGATCCGGGTGTTGAGGATGGCCTGGACGCCGCCCACGATGGCCAGATCCGCCTTGCCCTGCTGGAGGTCCGCCACGGCGTCGTGCGCCGCCACCAGGGACGACGCGCAGGCCGCGTCCACCGCCTTGGCCGGCCCCATCAGTCCCAGGACGTAGGAGACCCGCCCGCTGGCGCCGTTCAGGTTGGTGCCGCTGAGGGCGTAGAGGCATCCGGCCGCCTCGCTTGGCTTGAGCGAGTCCACGACCATCATCCGGTACTCGTCGTTGCTGATCCCGGTGTAGACACCGGTGCGGGTTCCGCTGAGGCGGCCCGGGTCCATGCCGGCGTCCTCGAGCGCCTGCCAGCTCACCTCCAGCATCATGCGCTGCTGCGGGTCCAGAAGTTCCGCCTCGACCGGAGAGATGCGGAAGAAGGCGGCGTCGAAGCGGTCGATCCCCTCGACGAAGGCGCCGAAGCGGCATGCCTCGTTCTGCTGCTCGGCGTTGTCGAACAGGTCGGCCAGGCGTTCTCCACCCGAGCCGGGGATGCCCTCGGTCACGGTGTTGCGGCCCTCGGCCAGGACCTGCCAGAAGGACTCCAGGTTGTCGGCGCCGGGGAACCGGCACGCCATACCCACGATCGCGATCGGCTCCGCGGGCCGGAGGTCTTCCCGTCCCCTGACCGCAGGTCGGGAAGGAGGCTGTGTCGATGGACCGGTGAGGTCCTTCAGGGTCATAGGGCTCTTCTCCTGAACCGCGGCGGCGCCCGGAGGAACCGTTCAGCCCATTATCGCCAATGGTCCGTCCTTGGCAAAGCGTCGTGCCCCGTTTGTTTCCGTTGCAGAGGCGGTGGACACGGGCCTACCAGGCCGGCGGGGGCATCGAGCCCAGGAGTTCGATCAGGTCCACCACCCGGCTGGAGTATCCCCACTCGTTGTCGTACCACGCCACCACCTTGACGAGCCGGTCACCCAGCACCTCGGTCCCGCCGGCGTCGAAGATGCTGGAATGGTCGTTCCCGATGATGTCGGATGACACCAGCGGCTCCTCCGAGTACTGCAGCACGTTTCTCATCGGCCCCCGCGCCGCGCTCCGCAGCGCTCCGTTCACGGCCTCGGCGGTTACGTCGGTGGACAGCTCCGCTACCAGTTCCACGAGGGACCCGTCGGGCACCGGTACCCGCATGGCCATCCCGTCCAGCCTTCCGGCGAGGGCCGGCAGCACCGTCCCGACCGCCCGGGCGGCGCCGGTGGAGGTCGGGATGATGTTCTCGGTCGCGGCCCTCGAACGGCGGAGATCCTTGTGGGGCACGTCGGCCAGCCGCTGGTCGTTCGTGTAGGCGTGGACGGTGGTCATCACGCCCCGCACGATGCCGAAGGCGTCATCGAGCACCTTGGCCACCGGGGCCAGGCAGTTGGTGGTGCAGGAGGCGTTCGAGATGATCCGGTCCGTGGCCTCGACATCGCCCTCGTTGACCCCGAGCACGACGGTGGAATCGATGCCGTCCTTGGCGGGCACCGTGAGCAGGACCCTTCCGGCGCCGGCTGCCAGGTGCTGTTCGAGCAGATCCCGGGTACGGAAGGCCCCGGTGGATTCGATCACCAGGTCCACGCCGAGCTCGCGCCAGGGCAGGGCTGACGGCGAGGACTCCCGAACCATCAGGATGTGGTGACCGCCCACGGTCATCCTGCCGTCCCGTACCGTCACCCTCTTTTCCAGCGTGCCCATCACCGAGTCGCGCCGGAGCAGGTAGGCGAGGACCTCATGGTCGGCCAGATCGTTGATGGCCACCACCTCGATGGGGGAGGAGGGGCGGTCGAGGATGATCCTCAGGACCGCTCGCCCGATCCGACCGAAGCCGTTTATGGCGACCCTCGTGGTCATGTCACGCCCCCTCGGAGTGGTACCGGCGGAGCAACTCGACGATGCGGGCCGAGTAGCCCCAGCCCGTGTCGAACCAGACGATCGTCTTGAGGAGGTTGCCTCCGATCACCATCGTGGACAGGCTGTCGAAAATGCCCGAGAAGGTCGAGCCTCGCACGTCACTCGAGACGATCGGGTCTTCGGTGAAGCCGAAGACACCCGGATAGCCGCGACATGCCTCCCTCACCGCCGCGTTCACCTCGCTCACGGTGGTCTCGGTCCGGAGACGGGTCACCGCGTCTACAGTCGATCCGTCATCGACGGGGACGTTGAGGGCCTTGGAGGAAATCCGCCCCGCCAGGTGGGGAAAGACGCCGGACAGGATGTCATCGGTGTTGCTGGTGACCGGGATGATGTTCTCGCCCGCCGCCCTGCTGGCCCGGAAACCCCCGCTGGGCACGTCGCCGAGCCGGGCGCGGTTGGTATAGGCGTGGATGGTGGTGAAGAACATCTGGTCGATCCCGAAGTGCCGGTCGAGGACCTGGATCAGGGGGGCTATGGCGTTCGAGGTGTTGGAGCCCGTGGCCACGATCGGCGGATCGCCGTCGAGCACGCGGTCCGTCACGCCGCTGAGCAGGAGTGGGAGATCGCCGGGTTCCTCCGGTGTCGAGGCCAGGATCACCCTCTTGGCACCGGCGCTCAGATGCCGGCTGCACCACTCGGCCGTCCGGTACTTGCCGGTGGCTTGCACGACCGTCTCCACCCCGAGCGCCGCCCAGTCCACGTCTCCCGGCTCGACCCCTTCGATGAGGGGGATGCGGGAATCTCCGACCACCAGGATGCCGTCCTCGAGCGACACCGGCTCCGGGAAGGGGCCGTAGATCGAGTCGTACTGGAGCAGGTACGCCAGGGCCTCCGGGTCCGCGATGTCGCTGATCGCAGCCACGCGTGCCTTCTCGTCGCCGCCGATCTGGCGGAACACGTTGCGGCCGATACGGCCGAAGCCCATCAGACCGATCGTCACCAATTGCCCCTTCTCTCCGGGAAGCTGGGGAGTCTACAGTTTCGGAGGCTCCGGCTTGCCGGCCCTGCCCGGGGCGCCGGACGCCCGATCCGTACCCGGCCTTCAGGCCGGTCTGATCGCCCGGCCCCGGCGGGCCGACTCGTAGAGGGCTTCCATCACCGCGGTGGTGCGGCGGCCCTCCCGCCCGTCCACCAGCGGCGGGCGGCCCTCGGCGACCGCGGCCACGAAGTCCTCCATCTGGAGGTGATGCAGGCTCGAGTCGGCGTAGCCGGCCTGGGTAAGAGTGTCTCCACGGTCCACCGGCCCGGCGTTCATCAGCTCGTCGATCTCGGGAGAAGGACCCCCGGGCACCTCCCATTGCGACAGCCGGTCATCGACCATGCCCACCGTCCCCTCGGTGCCGCGGATGGTGAGGGTCCGGGGTTCGGGAGGCACGGCGGCGGTGGTGCTCAGCAGGGTGGCCAGCGCGCCGTTGGCGAACCGGAGCAAACCCACTGTGATGTCCTCCACCTCGATGCGGTGGAGGGGCGAGGTGCTGTAGAAGGCGATCGCCTCCTCCACGTCGCCCAGCATCCACAGCATCAGGTCCAGGGTGTGGCTGGTCTGGGTCACCAGCGAACCACCTCCCTCGGAGGCCCACTTACCCCGCCATTCACCCGAGTCGTAGTAGGGCTGATCGCGGTAGAACAGTCCGGTGCACTCCGCCATGAGAGGCCGCCCGATCTGACCGCCGGCGACCGCATCCTTCATCCGGAGGGCGGTCTCCAGGAAGCGGTACATGTAGATGCAGCCCAGGGTCACCCCGGCCGCGTGGCAGGCCTCGATCATCCGGTCGGCGTCGGCCACGGTGGCCGCGACGGGCTTCTCGGTGAGGACGTGGAGACCCTGGGCGGCCGCTGCGATGGTCATCCGGGCGTGGTCGCCGGTCGGCGACGCCACGCACACCGCGTCGATGTCCGACCGGATCAGGTCGCGCCAGTCGGTGTGGACCTCGGTCACCCCGTATCCGGCGCCGAAGTCGGTGGCCCGCTGCCGGTTGCGGGAGCAGACCGACACGAGCCGGGCGCCGCCGGGGCGTCCGGCCAGGGCGCCTGCGAAGAGATGGCCGCCTCCCCCGGTACCGATCAGGCCGAAGCGGAGGCTCATGCCGGGGGAAAGGAGGTGGGGCGAAGGAGGGAGGCCCTCAACATCGGCCGTAGTATACGCCCGCAGTAGCCCCCGGAAGGTGGTCCCATGCGCCGAGTCCCCACCACTGCCGCGGCCGGCGCGGAGCTGGTCCCGCTCTTCCGGGACCACTTGGAGTTGTGCAACGTGCAGCCTGGAGAGACGGTGCTCGGGTTCACCGACACCATGAGCAACCAGGTGTACAACATCGCGCTGGCGGCGGCGGCGCGGGTGTTGGGCGCCGATTACTTCCAGATCACGGTGGCCGCCGACGAGAGCTGGATGAAGTCCCAGGCCATCGTCGATGCCTGGAAGGGATCCGACCTGGTGGTGGCAACGCCCACCACGGAGTGGATCTACAGCGACGCCCACAACGCGGCCCTCGACGCCGGGGCGCGCACCTTGATGCTCCTGGAACCCGAGGACATGCTCCGCCGCATGTTCCCCATCCCCGAGATACGGCGCCGGGCGGAGGTCAGCGAGGCCCTGCTGGCGGCCGGCACCACCCTGCACATCGAGTCCGAGGCGGGGACAGATCTCACCCTGAGCTACGAGGGGCGACCGGTCATGACCCAGTACGGGTACACGGACACGCCGGGGCGCTGGGACCACTGGCCCTCAGGCCAGGTCGTGGTGGCGCCGCTGGAGCATTCGGCGGAGGGAACGCTGGTGCTGGACGAGGGTGACTGCTTGCTCAACCTGGGTCGCTACGTGATGTCTCCCGTCCGGATGGAGCTCCGGGAGGGGAGCATCGTCTCCATCGAGGGCGGAACCGACGCCCAGCTCGCGCAGGATCACTTCGAGGCGCCCCGGGACAGGCGCTCCTACGGCGTGTCCCACATCGGATGGGGATACGAGCACCGGGCCAACTGGAACGCCCTGGGCCTTCGCTTCTGGGAGAGTGGCGGCGTGATGGACACCGAGAGCTACTACGGCAACATGCTGATCGCCTTCGGCGCTAATTTCGTGCGTCTCCTCAAGGGAGAGAACCGGGCTCCGTTCCACTTCGACATCCCCACCCGCAACCACTCCATCTGGGTGGACGACCGCCAGATCATCGACAGGGGGAACTTCGTCATCCCCGAGTTGCAGCTCGACTACCAGGGAGGAAGCGAATGACCAGTCTCGTGATCCGCAACGCCGAATTGCTGGACTGCACCGGCGCCGACCCGCTGGCGGGCATGGACGTGGCCGTGTCGGGGTCGTCGATCAGCGGGGTCGGACCCGGCGTGGGAAGTTCCCCGGACCAAGTGATCGACGCGACCGGACTGACCCTGATGCCGGGTTTGACCGATGCCCATGTCCATATGGGCCTGGTGTCGTCGGCGGGCGATGTGGGTGACCTGCCCTGGATCGACTACGTGTTCACCGTGCGGAGGGTGATCGAGAACACCCTCCAGGAGGGGTTTACCACCGTCCGGGACGCGGGGGGTCTGGACCCGCGCTGGGCTCGACTGGTCGAACAGGGTGTGATAGACGGGCCGCGCATCCTCCCGTCGGGATCGGTGCTTTCCCAGACCGGCGGCCACGGGGACCTGAGACATGCCCACCACCACGCCCACCCCCAGGGCAGTATCCCGGGACTGTCGGCCACCCCCGAGGTGGTGGACGGCCCCGACCAGGTACGCAAAGCGGCCCGTGAACAGCTTCGCAAGGGTGCCACCCAGGTGAAGGTGTTCAGCTCCGGTGGGGTTCTGTCGCCGACCGATCCCTTCGACAGCCTCCAGTTCAGCTACGAGGAGCTGCGCGCCGCGGTGGAGGCGGCCGCCGACTGGCACACCTACGTACTGGCCCACTGCCACACCTCTGATGCCATCCGCCGGGCCCTCTCGGCCGGGATCCGCTCCATCGAGCACGCCAGCATCCTGGATGAGGATGCCGCCCAGCGGATCGTGGACTCCGACGCCTTTGCGGTGGTCACTTTGGCGGTCAAGTACGACCTGCTGGAGAATCCGGAGCAAGCCGGCCTCACCTCGTCCCAACTCTCCAAGCTGCAGGCGGTGGAGTCGGAGGTAGGCAGGAGCATCGAGATCATGGGAGAAACCGGGGTCAGGGTCGGTTCGGGATCCGACATCGTCGGTCCTCTCCAGGACAGGCGTGGTCGGGAGTTACCCAACAAGGCCCGGTTCATGGGCGCGGCGGAAGCCATCACCACCGCAACCACGACCAACGCCCGGATCTTCTACATGGAGGACCGGATCGGCACTGTCGAAGTGGGCAAGGAGGCGGACCTGATCCTGGTGGACGGCCAACCGCTCGACGAGATCGGAGCGCTCGCCGACCCCGACCGGATCGTGGCGGTCATCAAGGGAGGCCGTGTCTACAAGGACACCCAGGGCCGCTGCTCGTCCACCTAGATTCCGGGCAGGAGGGCACGGACCGGTGAGATGACGGCGCCGCCCGATCGACGACAGATCCGGATCCCTGGCGGGGAGTTCCTGATGGGATCCGACCACCACTATCCCGAGGAACGTCCCGCCCGCGAGGTGCGGGTGGACCCCTTCCGGATCGATGCCTACCCGGTCACCAACCGCCGGTTCATGGAGTTCGTAGCCGACACCGGCTACGTGACCTTCGCCGAGCGTCCTCCCGATCCCAGTCTCTACCCGGGGGCTCGTCCGGCGGACCTGGTGCCGGGCTCGCTGGTGTTCGGGATGACGGACGGGCCTGTGGACCTGGGGGACTTCCGCAACTGGTGGGCATGGACGCCGGGCGCCGACTGGCGCCGGCCGCTCGGGCCCGGCTCGTCGCTGGATGGGCTGGACGACCATCCCGTGGTGCACGTCGCCTACCCCGACGCGGTGGCCTTCGCCCGCTGGGCCGGCATGCGCCTCCCGTCGGAGGCCCAGTGGGAGTATGCCGCCCGGGGAGGTCTCGAGGGAGCCGAGTTCGCCTGGGGCGATCAGGACTTCCAGGAGACAATGCCTCGCGCCAACACCTGGCAGGGCCGGTTCCCCTACGAGAACACGGAGCTGGACGGCTGGACCCGGACCAGCCCGGCCGGCTCCTACGCCCCCAACGGCTACGGCCTGTACGACATGATCGGCAACGTCTGGGAGTGGACCTCCACCCGCTACCGGGAGGGGCCACCGACGGCCGGGTCAAGGTGTTGCGGCCCGCCCAGGAGCGAGCAGCACACCCTGATCCACAAACCGGACCCCTTCCCCTCCCGCACCATCAAGGGCGGGTCGCACCTGTGCACGATCCAGTACTGCTTCCGCTACCGCCCGGCTGCCCGCCAGCCGCAGACGATCGACACCTCCGCCGGGCACATCGGGTTCCGCTGCGTATCGCCCGCATGACTCTGACTCTCGGCGGGGACCATGGGAGGCCACCCCCTTCGCGCCGCGGCGCACTGATCCTGAGGATTAGGGCGTCATTTTTGGTGCGGTGATCCTCAGGTTCGGGAGCCGTGGTGTTCCTGAGGTTCAGGGCGTCATATTTGACGCCCTCTGCCTCAAGAATGTCCTGAAGTCCCCGAACTCGCGAAAAAAGCAGGCCGAACTCGCGAAAAACCGGCGCTCCGCACCGGGCCCTCCCCCGCCACCACCTGTCCTGGTTTGGAGCGTGGTCGGCCATGCCCGGCTGGATGCCGGGAATCGGCGGTTCGCTCCATCGAGTTGTCGTGTTCCCTCGATCCGGCCGTTCCGATCGGTATCACCTCATGGGCCGGTTAGGTGCTTGGCGATAGGCAACGTATGTCGGGGGTGTGACAAGTCCGAGCCTTGCCGGAGAGAACGCGAAAAACTCTTGCCGTTCTCCCTGTGCGGGCTCAGCCGGGGGTGGTGGGACCCGCTAGAGAGGAGCGCAGGGCTCTGGCGTGTCCGGCCAGGTCGATGCGTTCGGCTACCTCGGCGGCTTCCTGGCCGGCGGCGTAGAGGTCTCGCGGCCGGACCGCATCGCCGATGGTGTAGATGCCGGCCGCCAGCCCGGACCGGCTCAGCTCGTCCGACAGCTCCGAGGTGGGGCGCCGGCCGCCGATCACGACCGATCCCACGTGCAACCGGTTTTCTCTTCCGCGGCTCTGGATCACCACGCCATCGCCGGTGATCGACTCCGCGGTGGCTTCACGATGGATGGTGACCCCCTGGTCCGCCTCCAGTTCGATCTCGGCCAGCAACCCGGTGAAGGCGCCGTCCGCGGCAAGGGACGCTCCGGCTTCGATGATGTGGATACCGGCCCCGGAGCGGCGGAGGTGTTGCGCAACCCGGCAGGCTACGAAGTCACCGCCGATTACGGCCACGTCCTGCTCCCACTCGTCCGGGGGCCGTTCCAGCGCGGAGAGGACATCGAAGATCGGGACGGTGGGTTCCTGCGTGCCGGCCCACAGGTAGCCTCCCCGCGCTCCGGTCGCCACCACCACCGCATCGGGATCGGCCTCGGAGATCTCGGAAACCCCGACCCGGCGGCCGGTCTCGACTCTCACCCCGAGCTCGTCGAGCTCGCGGGCCAGCCAGTCGGCCAGGGTCCCGTACTCGGGCAGGGCGCGGCGCAGGTAGTGCAGCTGGCCACCCAGCCGCTCGGTCGCCTCGCAAAGCAGGACCTCGTGGCCGCGGAGGCCGAGGAACCGGGCGGCGTGCATGCCCGCCACCCCGCCGCCGGCGACCATGACGCGCACCCGCCCCGGTGATGGTCGGTAGCTGTCCCGGGAGAGCTCGAAGGCGCTGGCGGGGTTGGCGGCGCAGCCGGTCGGGATACGGGCCACCGTCAGGTTGACGCAGGTATTGCACCCTATGCAGGGCAGTATCCGGTCGGGTCGTCCTTCAGACAGCCTGCGCACGTAGTCGGGGTCGGCGTGGAAGGCGCGAGCCAGCGTGACATACTCGAAACCCTCCCGCTCCATCACCCGGTCCGCGAACACCGGATCGTTCATGCGCTGCGCCACGCTCACCGGGACCCGGCCGCCCACCGCCCGGCGGATCGTCGCGGCCTCCTCGATGAAGCCGCCCTTGGGCGACTCCGGTCCCTGGAAGATCATCGACATCGACTCGTAGGTGCCTCCGGCCACGTCGATCAAGTCGATCCCGGCATCGGCGAGCATGACCGCGAAACGGGCCGACTCGTCCGCCTCCAGGCCACCCTCCACGTACTCGGCCGCCGATATCCGGTAGCCGACCGGATAAGCGGGACCGACCACCTGCCGGACCGCGGCGAGAACCTCCAGGGGGAAGCGGGCCCGGTTGGCCAGGGACCCTCCGTAGCCGTCGGTACGACGGTTCGACTGCGGCGACAGGAACTGGCCGAGCAGGTAGCCGTGCGCGCCGTGGAGGTGGATCATGTCGACACCCGCCGCCAGGCATCGCTCGGCGGCCCTGGCGAAGTCCCCGATCACCCGGCGGATGTCGGCCGCCGTCATCTCGCGGGGAACCGTCCCCGGATCCATCATGGAGGATGGGATCGCAGACGGCGCGATGGGTTGGCGGTGGTGGGCGGCGACCGAGGCTTGGCGGCCTCCGTGGTGCAGTTCCATGGCCAGCTTGGCGCCGTGCGCGTGGATCTCTGCGGCCATCCGGGTGAGGGCCGGGATGACGTGGTCCCCGTGGCAACCCACCTGGTACGGGTTTCCCCGACCCTCCGGCGACACGTAGGTCGACTCGAGCTGGATCAGCGCCGCCCCGCCCATCGCACGCCGCCGCGCGTAGGCGATGTAGCGCTCGTTCAGCGACCCGTCGAGGTTGGCCAGCGACTTCTCCATGGGGCCGACGATGATCCGGTTTCGCATGTGCATCCGGTTGATGTAGCCGGGACGCAGCAGGTTCTCGAAGCTCATCAACGACCTCCCCCGGACTCGTCTACCCGGTGGTCGGTCATCGAGCCCGCACCGGATCGACCGCGGTGACCAGCGCCTCGGCGAACTCCCGGTCGTTGATGTGGTGGTCCATCCTCACCAACGATACGGGGGAGTGGGGCGGGAGTCCCGACGCTACGCCCTCGGCGAAGGCTTCCACGGATCCGGGATCGTGGAAAGGGCCTCCCTCGATGTCGAGTTGGGAGACGCCCCTCATCGGCACCAGTACCGAAGTGGCGGCTCCAGGGACCCCGAGGCGTTCCGCCACCGTCCGGCCCAGCCGGTGGTTCTCCTCCGGGGTAGTGCGCACGAGGGTGACCAGGTCGTTGTGCGCCACGTGGGGCCGGTTCCGGAAGCGGTCCGGCAGGCTTGCCAGGGGCCCCAGGCAGATCATGTCGATCGCTCCCGGGGCGATGGCCTGCGGGACGGCGGATCGGGATGCCGCGGTGAGGCGGTCGGATCCCGCCGGCCACAGGCCCCCGAACAGCTCGTCGGCCACCTCGCTGATGGTCACGTCGATGGCGGATGCGACCAGGCCCTGGCTCACGAACGACTCGAAGGACCGGCCTCCGGTGCCGTTGGCGTGGAACACCAGCGGCTCGAGGCCGCGATCCACCAGGAGCTCGCGGCAGTGGGCCACGCAGGGGTTGGTGACGCCGTACATGGTCAGGGCGACCGCGGTCCCCGGTGCGCTCAACGGGAGCGCCCCGCCCGCCCGCAGCAGCGCCACCGCCACATGGGCCAGCCGGCCGATCATGCTCCGCAGGATCCGGTTGCCGCCCTCGATGTCGAGGATGGGGTAGAGCATGGTCACGTCGCCGCCGTTGACCAGCGCCCTGGTCTCGCCGGCCACCGAGGTCGCCATCAGGATCTTCGGGATGCCGATGGGAACGATGGGCGCCAGTACGGAGAAGGCCGCCGCCGCGTTGGAGCCGCCCATGCAGACCAGCGCCCCCACGTTGCCCCCATCCACCAACTGCCGGAGGATGCGGGCCGCGCCACTGATCATGGCCGACACCGCCCCCGCCCTGCCCAGGGGAGGAAGCTCCTCGAGGGAGAATCCGGCGGCTCCCGCCACGGCCTCTGCCGGGTGGTCGCAGCCATGGTCACCGCCGAAAACGCCGATGTCGATGGTGATGGGGGAAGCGTCGAGGCTACGGAGCTCCTCCACCAGCAGACCGAGCGGCTCGGCCTTCGTATCGAAGGCGCCGGCAACCACGACCCTGCTCATGGCCTGCAGTCCACGATCACCACACTTCGGGCAGGGCGGGGCGGGTGCTCAGATGGTCACGCTCTTGAAGGAGCGGACCGTGCTCTCGATGGCCACCTCGGTCGGCAGGCGCTCCATCGTGGAGGCGCCCACGAACCCGTAGCAGCCCGATCCACGCATCACCGTCCCGACTTCTTCGGGTCCCTCCAGCGGTCCTCCGTGCAGCACCACGATGATGTCGGGATTGATCGCCTCGGAGATCTCCCTGGTCTCTACGGCCTGCTCGATGCAGGCGTCGAGGGACATCGTGAACGAGTCGGTGGCGCCGATACTGCCGCCGGTGGTGAGGCCGAGGTGGGCGACCATCACGTCCACTCCCGCCTCGGCGAAAGCGGCCGCCTCATGAGCCTCGTAGCAATAGGACATGGTGAACAGGCCGAGCTCCGAGGCGGTCCGCAGCATCTCGACCTCCCGGTCCAGGCCGAAGCCGGTGGCTTCCAGGCTTTCCCTCCAGCGCCCGTCCGTGTAGCCGATGGATGGGAAGTTGATCACTCCGGAGAAACCCATCGCCTCGAGCCCGCCGAGGAACCGATCCATGACCCTGGTGGGGTCCGTGCCGTTCACTCCCGCGATCACCGGCGTGTCCTTGACGACCGGGAGCACCTCCCGCTCTCCCATCTCCATGACGATGGCGTTGGCGTCCCCGATCGGCAGCAGGCCGGCGTTGGACCCGTGACCGGCCATCCGGTACTTGCCGGAGTTGTAGATGAGGATCAGGTCGGCGCCTCCCGCCTCGGCGAACTTGGCCGATATTCCTGTACCGGCGCCGGCGCCGATGATCGGGCTCCCGCTCGCCAGGGTCGCCCGGAGCCGCTCCAAAACCTGATCTCTCGTGAACATACGGTTTCGCTCCTCTCGTGGTCCCGCTGTCAGTCCACCATCAGCAGGCCGCCGTTGACGTGGATGGTTTGGCCGGTGACGTACGCCCCGGCATCCGACGCCAGGAAGATGGCGGGTCCCACCAGGTCCTCGGCCACTTCCATCCGGCCCAGCGGGATGTACTTCTCGTATTCGAACAGGTAGTCGCGGTGATGGGCGTGCATGGGCGTGTCGACCGCGCCCGGGGCGATGGCGTTCACCCGGACGCCGTGCGGCGCCACGTCCTGGGCAGCCGCCCGGCTCAACGACTGCAGGGCGGCCTTGGCCGAGCAGTAGTCGACACCCCCGCCGTCCTGGTTGAACACCGAGGCCCGGGACGACCAGGAACTGCCGATGTTGATCACGCTGCCCCGCCCGGCGTTCACCATCTCCTGGAGCACCGCTCGCATGATCCGCATGGGAGCCTTCAGGTTGATCCCGTACATCCGGTCCCACTGCTCGTCGGTGACCCCGATGATGTCGGCGTAGCCCATGATCCCGGCGTTGTTGACCAGCACGTCGATCCGCTCGCTCAGATCCTTGGCCGCGGCCACGATCCGCTCGGGGGTGTCGGGTGCGGTGACATCGGCCACCACCGTCGCCACCCCGTGACCGATCTCCCCGATCTCGGCAGCGGTGGTCTCTAGGACAGCGCCGTTGAGATCCACGAGCACCAAGTCACTACCGGCGTGCGCGAAGCCGGTGGCCAGCGCCTTGCCGATACCCTGTCCGGCCCCGGTAACGATGCTGCAATGGCCGCTCAGGTCGAAGAGGTTCCTGGAGATGTCGGGAAACGGGAGGCTCAAACTGCTCGGTCCTTCGTCGCACGGATAAGGGTTCCGGGGATGCGGCGCAATCCTAGTGTCCCGAGTCCATGGTCCTTCATGCCCAGACCCTCGCGGGCGGTTGTAGGCCGGTCCGAACGTACTTGGCTCGCGACATTTTGCGATCATCCAACAAGGGGGTTGATCGTGTCACAAGACCTCCTTATGTTAACGGATGACCGTAATCACCAGCAGTCTGTATGCGACGTCGACCGGGCTGCCGGAGGGATCAAATCGTCCGAGGTGGCCCCATCCCGGGGTAGGGCCGGACGCGCCTCGGACCCAAGGTGGTGGCGGTGGGGGCGGGCCCATCGGGCGGAGGCGTTTCGCCGCGGTTTTCGCGTTCTTCCGGATTCGGATTGCTAGGGTTCGTGGCCCGCTCGGATCGGATTAGCAGGATGAGAGAAGAGATCACCATCACCAACCCGGCGGGTCTCCACGCCCGCCCGGCCGCCGAGTTCGTGAAGCGTGCCAAGGCGTCGCCGTCGAACATATCCGTAACCGCCAACGACAAGACCGTCAACGCCAAGAGCATGCTTGGGATCCTCAAGCTGGGAGCCACCTTGGGCACCACGGTCACGATCGAGGTGGACGGCGACGATGCAGGCGAGGTCTTGGCGGACTTCAGGGAGTTGCTGTCCGAAGAGGGCTGACCACTCGCCACTCGCCACCGGCGACTGGCCTCACGCCCCTTCGAGTATCCGTCGCACCTGGGCGGCGTCGGCTGCCTCTAGACACTCGTCGGCCAACTCCCGGCAGCTGTCGTGGCTCAGGCTGCGGACCCGTTCCTTGATGGTGGGCACCGAAGGGATGGCCACCGACAGCTCCTTGACGCCCAGCCCGATCAGGATCGGGGTGGCAACGGGGTCGCCGGCCATCTCGCCGCAGACGCCCACCCAGGGCCCGGCGGCCCCGGCTGCCGAAGTGGTTTCCCCGATCAGCCTCAGGACGGCCGGATCGAGATGGTCGGCCCGGTCGGCGACCTCCCGGTTGGTCCGGTCCACCGCCAGCGTGTACTGCGTGAGGTCGTTGGTGCCGATGGAGAAGAAGTCGACATGGGGTGCGAGCCGGGAGGCGATCAGGGCGGCGGACGGTATCTCGATCATGATCCCGACCTGGTAGTCCGCGGCGAACGGCAGGCCGTCGGCGGCCAGCGACTGCTCCGCCTCGGCCAGCGCCGACCGGAAGGCCATGAGGTCGGCAATGCCCGACACCATGGGCGCCATGATGGCCAGACGGCCCTCGGTCCCCGCTCTGAGCAGCGCCCTCAGTTGGTCGCGCATCATGTGGGGGCGGGCCAGCGTGAGCCGGATGCCCCGGAGGCCCAGGAACGGGTTGAGCTCCTCGCCGATCTCGATGCCGGGAACCTGCTTGTCGCCGCCCACATCGAGGGTGCGGACCACCACGAGGTGGTCCCCGAAGGCGCCAAGCACCGTCCGGTAAGCCTCGTACTGCTCTTCCTCTGAGATGGGACGGGTGCGGTCGAGGAACAGGAACTCGGTCCGGAACAGGCCCACTCCCTCGGCGCCCGCTTCCACGGCCCGGGAGGCGTCGGTGTCCGAGCCGATGTTGGCCGCCACCTCGATCCGGGTGCCGTCCCTGGTCAGGGCCGGTTGCCGCGACCGGTCCGCGGCGCTCGCTCTGGCTCTCCGCTGCTCCTCCTGGCGTTCCCGGAGCGTCCCGATCACGCTCTCGGTGGGATCAACGTAGACCTGGCCGGTCTCACCGTCCAGGGCGATCAACGTTCCGGGTTCGGTGGTCGGCAGGTCGACTCCCACCACGGCCGGAAGCCCCATTCCCCTGGCGAAGACGGCAATGTGGGAAGTGGCGCTCCCTTCCTCCGTGCAGAGGCCGAGGGCCATTCCCGGTGGGATGGTGGCTGTCTCCGAGGGGAAGAAGTCCTGCGAGACCAGCACCGACGGGACTTCCAGGGCCTCCCAGGTCTCGAGGGGCAGGTCGAGCACGGACCTGAGGAGTTGCGTGCCGACGTCACGAACGTCGGCGCCGCGAGCGGCCAGGTACTCGTCATCGAGCGACTCCAGCATTCCTGCCGACTCCTCGGTCACCTCGGATACCGCCGCCTCGGCACACACGGACTCCGACTCGATCCGGTCGCGGATCTCACCGGTGAACTCGGGATCCTCCAGCAGCAGGAGGTGCGCCCCGATTACCTCCGCCTCATCCGACCCCTCGCCGTGGCTCGCCGCCAGGTCGGACAGCCTGGTCCGGACGGTGGCCACGGAGCCGAGGAACCTTTCCACCTCTACGGCGTGATCCTCCACCCGGCGCCGGGTGACGTCGGGCAATTGCGAGACATGGAGGTAGGCGGGGCCGATCGCGACACCCGGCGAGGCGCCGATCCCGGTGCGCTCGATCACGGCAAGGTTCCTGACGTGCTCATCTTCTCCATACAACGCTCACGGTAGCCGGTCGGAGGGGCTCGGCTCGCGTAGCGTGTCCAGAAACTGGTGGTGGATGCATCCGTTGCTGGCGACCACGAACCCGCCGGTGGGGCCGACCGCCCGGCCGGATCGGTCGCTCACCGTTCCGCCGGCCTCGGTCACGAGGAGGGTGCCCGCTCCCATGTCCCAAGGCGGCAGGTCCTCCTCCCAGTATCCGTCCATCCGCCCGCGCGCCACCATGCACATGTCGAGGGACGCCGCACCCAGGCGCCGGACGCCCTGGGCCGCACCCAGCACCCGGCGGAAGCGGGTATCGCAGATCTCGAGCCGTTCTCGCCGTTCGTATGGAAAGCCGGTGACGATCAGGGCCTCGCCGAAGTCCTCCACGGAGCTCACCGCGATGGGCGATCCGTTGGCGCGGGCGCCGCCTCCAGCCACCGCCGTGTACTCGTTGCCGGTGATTACGTCCAGCACCACCCCGACCGCAGGGGCATTGTCGATCCAGAGCGCCACCGAAACGCTGACCCATGGGAAGCCGTGCACGAAGTTGGTGGTGCCGTCCAAAGGGTCGACCAGCCACACCCGGCCGTCCTCGGGGAGGCGCCCGCCCCGTTCCTCGCCCAACACCGGGTCTCGCGGCCGGCGCCGGGAGATCACGTCGAGGATGGCTGACTCCGAGCGATGATCCACCTCGGTGACGGGATCGGCGTCGGCCTTGTATCGAACCTCCACCCGCCGGTCCACACCGGATGCGACCTCCGCCGCCCCCGCGCGGGCCGCCTCCAGGGCTACCGGCAGATCGGCCTCGGACAACGGGGTCGCAGGCCGTTAACGACGGCGGGGGATGTCGGCGGCCTTGAGGAGGGCGCCGTTCTCGTCGAGGATGCCGATCTTGGTGCCGATGGTGGCCGGATTGGCCGCGAAGAGATCCCCGCGGTTGATCACCAGGAACCGGTAGTCCTCGATGGACCGGAGCCGCTTGACGGTCTTCTTGATCTGTTTGCGGTCGGCGGCGATCCCTAGAGCGCCCTTGGAGCAGATCAGGTCGGCCTGGCCGGACGGGTCCGGCTCCGCGGCGAGCTTGCTGACCATCGCCTGGCACAACTGTTCGTGGTTCATGGGGGCCATGTTCATCCCTACCGGTCGCGTAACGAATATAGACCGTAGCCGGGGTTCATCCGCCTACCCGGTGCTCGAGCATCCGGAGGAGCGGTCCGTCCTCGGGTTCGAGACGGACGACGGACTGCCACCCGCCGCGAGCAAGGGCATCGCGCAGGTCCTCGATCCCGGGTACCCCGGCGTCGTCCAGCGAGAGCCCGGCGGCGATGGCCTCACACAGGGCGCCGGTCGGAAGACCCATCCGCGCCGCCTCCCGGGCCGGGCCCACCAGGCGCTCGTCAGGCCCCAGCTTCCGGAGAGGGTGGCGCGCCACCCGGCGCACCGGGTCCGTGAGGGCGCCGACGGTGAACCGATCCAGGTTGGACCGTCCGTAGCCGGCCAGTTCGGCGCCGCTGCGATGGCCGAACTCGGCTGCCAGTACCCCGGCCATTGTTTGGACCATCTCTTCGAGACGGTTCCGGATCGTGGGGTCGGAGACGGCCTCGGCGATCGAATCGTGCCCGGATCGCAGACCCAGGAAGGCGGCCGCGGCATGGAGCCCGTTCACCAGCCAGAGCTTCTTCTTCCGGTGAAGCACCAGGTCGGACACCAACTCGAAGCCTTCGACCGCGGGCGGTTCGCCGACCCAGCCCTCCTCGGCGATCTTGAAGTCGAACGCGGACTCCACCTCGACGGTCAGCCCCTCGCCGGCGGCGCCGGGCACCAGCCGGTCCACCATGGTTTCCGGGAAGCCCACATCGGCCGGGATGGCGGTCGATCCTCCCGATACATGGTCGCGGAGAAGCGCGGTGTTGGGATCGGCGTTCTCGCAGGCCAGCACGTTGCCGACCCTGCTGCCGTCCTGCGCCAGAGCGGCGGCGATGACGGGGGCGACCTTCTCGAGCGCTCCGACACCCACGGCAGTGCACACCACGTCGGCCGAGGCGGTGGCGCGCACCGCCCGATCGGTGTCGGTCCCGGCGACGGCGCTCACCCGGTCGATCGTCACCGTACAGCGCCCGGACTTACCCACCTCGACGACCTGGTACGAACCCTCACTGTTCAGGAGATCGACCAGCTCCGGAAAGATGTCGACGAATACCACTTCCCAGCCGGCCCGTCCGAACAGCCATCCGATCAGGCCGCGGCCGATGTTGCCGGCGCCGAATACCGTGACCCGCCGTCCGGTCATTCTGTGGGAGCGGCCAGGGTCTCCCGAACGAAAGCTTCATCGGTGGTTACGGCCAGCCGGTCGCACAACTCCTCGTCGTCAAGAACCTCGGCCAGGTGCGACATGACGGCCAGGTGCTCGTCGCCTACCGCCGCCAGCCCGAACACGAGGTAGGCGACATCCTCCTCGTCGCCCCATGGCACGCCGGCCGGGTACTGGGCGAGGACGAGCGCGGTCCGCTTGATGAGACCCCGGTCCTCGTAGGTGCAGTGGGGGAGCGCGACC
This sequence comes from bacterium, assembly GCA_028820935.1. Classification (NCBI taxonomy): domain Bacteria; species bacterium. The sequence continues at coordinate 73,372 of JAPPHZ010000051.1, forward strand.
CCGTTGCCCAGGTAGGTCGAGATCACGCCTTCGCGGGCCAGCATCGACTCCCCGTACCCGGCCTCCACCGCGCCCAGGTCGAACAGCATGCCCGATACCAGCTCGATCGCCTGTTCACGGGTGTTTTCCTGCTCGCCGAGTGTGATCGCCTCGACGGTTGTTACAGACTCCATGCGCGCCTCCGCTCCGCTCTCAGACCCCTTCGACGTCCGCGCCCGCGGATAGATCGGCGACCAGTTTGACCAGCGCCGGGTCGTTCAGGAATGAACGGAACGCAACCACGGCCGCCTCGGGCGCGACCTGCTTGACACGATCGGCCAGACCGGCGTGGGTGACCACCACGTCGGCGCCGGCCGGTATGTCGTGGACCGGCGAGTGGGTGACCTTGATATCGAGCTTGGCCTTCTTGACCTTCTTCTTCAGAAAGTTCGTGACCATGAGGCTGGAGCCCATCCCCGCCTCGCACGCCAGGACGATCCAGCGGACATCTGCCGCCGCTTTCGAAACTGAACTCATGTTTGATGATCCTTCTGGTTGGAGAAGGGAAGAGCCCCCCGAGGGAGGCTCTTCCGCTCTAGGCGTTACTTAGGCTGTTCAGCCGGTGGGGATACCGGGCATGGTGCCGATCATGTCCTCGGTTCCCTCTTTCTCCTTCACCGGGGATACCCGCAGCAGGAGCGTGCCCACCACGAAGGCGGCAGCCGCTGCGGCCAGCACCCCTAGGAGAACCCCGACGTGCTGCCCTCTCGGTATCACCGCCAGGTAGGCGAAGATCGAACCGGGTGAAGGCGTTGCGGTGAGCCCCGCGTCGAATATCACGAAGATGATGTCGGCGAGGATGCCGCCGGCCCACACGGACAGGATCATGATCGGGTGCATGAGGATGTACGGGAAGTAGACCTCATGGATCCCACCGAAGAAGTGGATGACGATGGCGCCGGGCGCCGACAGCTTGGCCAGGCCCTTGCCGGCGAACCAGTAGGCCAGTAGCAGTCCTAGGCCGGGTCCGGGGTTGGTCTCGAGGAGGAAGTAGATCGAGCGCCCGGTTTCCGCGGCATCCTCGACGCCCAGCGGGCCCAGGACCCCGTGGTTGATGGCATTGTTCAGGAACAACACCTTCCCGACTTCGATTGGAATGTCCGCCAGCGGTAGCAATCCGACGTCTGTGAACCACTCGGCCGCGTTCCCGAACACGGTGGCGATAGCGGCCATGATCGGACCGATGATCACCTTGCCGAGTATGGCCAGGACGAAGCCCAGGATTCCGGCCGAGAAGTTGTTGTAAAGCATCTCGAACCCGACCGCGACCTTGTCCGAGAAGGACTCGTCGATCTTCATGATGATCCAAGCCGCCAGGGGCCCGACCAGCATGGCGCCCAGGAACTGGGGCGGATCGCCTGTGGCGCCGCTCGCCAGTTCGAAGTCCGCGCCGATGACGATTCCCATCGTGGCGATGGCGCCCATCACGCCTCCCCGATGGCCGTACACCATCTTGCCGCCTGTGAACCCGATCAATACGGGCAGCAGGTAGACGATGATGGGACCTACCAGTTCGGAGAGACTCTCGTTGGGTATCCACCCGGTGGGAATGAAAAAGGCGGTGATCAGTCCCCACGCGAGAATCGCGCCGATGTTGGGGATGACCATGCCCGCCATGAAACCACCGAACTTCTGCAGATGTGTAAGCATCCGGCCTCCTCGGACGTAGCTAGCTACTCCGGCCAATCCTAGAGAACCGTCATCGCGCTGACAAACGTTTTCTGACTCGGAGTCAGCATCGCGATAGCGCCTCGAATCCCGGATGGGTTGGGTGTCCCCCCTACCTCCCCGTTCAGCCGTGAGCGAACTTCCTGTAAGCGGCTGCTACGGAGGTGAAGCTGAAGGCCACCGCCGGTGTACCCAGGATCCAAAAGGCGATGCTGCCCGCGAGCCCTTGTTCTCCGCCGTTGAGGGTCCCCATCCAGTAGAGGGCCGCCACTCCGGGGACGAACAGCAGGGCGCACACGAATACGACTCCTAGGAGCCGGATACGATTGCCACTGGTCATCTCCGCGCTCCGTGCCAGGGCCTGGAACCCGGTCGCCCTTCGTTCCACTATCAGGAACGCGTAGAGGCTGTAGATCATCAGCACCATGATGCCGGGCACGATGAAGAACAGGGTTCCCACCGCGACGGTCAGGAAGAACACCGCCGAGGACCTCACGAAGCCGTCGCGCGCCCACCAGTCGTCCCGCGGCGGTCCTGTCCCGGCGCCGGGCGAGACGGCAGCCAGAGCGGTCCGGGAGACGGGCCAGGCGCCGTAACCGGCCACTACCAGCGCCAGGATCCAGAGGGCCAGGTTCGTCCAGTAGTTGCTAATGGCCAGCGAGACCAGGCGCACGGCCGTAGGTACGGCCATCAGGATTGCCGCGCGGGCCATAAGGGGGCCGCCGCCGGCGCGGAGTCCGGCCACACCGTCTCTCAGCACCGTTCCGACGGGCAGGCGGGGAATGTTGGACCGGCTCACGTTTCCTATCGAGGTGGGGGACCGGACCAGGCTAGCCGCAGCGGCCTGTGGTCAGTGGCCAGTGAGTGTTGTAGCGCGGAGTTGTCAAGGAAACGCACTAGGTCTGCCGGCCAGAGGAACTTGACTACCTCCAGGTCGCCTGACGGCCCAATGGCCACCGGCCACCTCTCAGAGATCAGTAGTCAGTAGTCAGTAGTCAGTATAGGTTAACAGCAACTAGCAGGGACCTTTCGCCCCTAGTTGACAGACCGGGCTAAGCAGGACTTACGAAGTTGCCCTTAGAGGCCGAGTTCGGCCATGATCTCAGGTCCGTAGGCCACCCAGAACCTCCACGCGGCAACGACCAACACCACAGAGACCACGAGGGTAAACACTGCGTACTTGCCCCTCGACATCGAAAGCTGATCAGTGCCACACCGGGGACATGACGACGGCTGTACGAGCGATGAGGTTCCTACAACCCCGACAGCGAACTAGAGTCACCTAGCCGGCGCGCTTGACATCCGGCTTGACGAACGGGCGCACCTCACGCAACAGTCGCTTAGCCACCCGCTCGCCCTCCTTCACCTGCTCGGGGGTGAGGTGGAGCGGCTTCTTCTGACGCTTACGCTTCTGCTTAGAAGTCATCTTCGATGTCGTCCTCTATGTCGAACTGTGGGCGGACGCTGTGGCATGGCCATCAGTGGATCGTCGGAGCCGGTGGATCATCGCCCAGAAGGCCAGCGATCACGTCCTGCTCAACGCCCGCCAGGCTGGCGTTCTCGGCCATCCGATCAGTTTCCTGACGGCATTTGTCGAGGTAGTTCGTAGCCGCTTGGTAGTTACGCGACGAGGCTTTCTGAGAGTGACGGTTGATCTCTAGGGGCCTTGCCAGGTCTGTGTCCTTCACGCCAAGGTCTCGGGAGCAGTTCTGGATGTACGGTGTCTTGGTGAATGACGGACTGAAGTTCTGACTGTGTTCGGCGATCTGCGCGTTGATGACGGTCAGGACCTCCTCGAACGCCTCACGCTCTGCCTTCACGGCAGCACTCAGGGCGTCGGTCCAGTAGCCGGCGGCGTACGCGTCTACATCGCCGTAGGGTCGCAATTCAACCGGTCTTCCAATGTCGCTGACTCCAGCACCCATTATAGACCGCATGACAACCCTCGGCGGGTTGGGTACGCTGAGGGTTGCTACAGACATAACGGGACAACCTTACCGCTGGGGACCTTCGTCGCATGGTCCCTTCGGTCGGTTGCGGTCCCGTGTCTGTAGCAAGAACGAAGGCCCCAACCGGAGGGACCACCAACAATGAACTGGTGGGAGGAGCTTGTCCACCACCCCGACGAGTTAGTGGGATGGGCCACGCTCGGCCTGACCGCCATCGTTGTTCTGGCCGTCATCGTAGGCGCCATGGCCCTGCTGCTCGACCATCCGCTTGCCTGCACGGGAACCGCCGTTGTCCTCCTCGGCCTCGTGCTCCTGTGGCGTCTCGTCGGAGTGCCTGCCGGCTTTCTAGTACTGGCGGTCTGGGGGATATGGGAGGCTGTCAAGAAGCGCTCGGGAACCGAGGGGGGACAATAATGCCCTGGGTGTTCCTGGGCGTAGCGACCGCCGTACGAATCGCGTTGGTCTATGCGCTACTCAGGCGCCGATGCCCGTGCCAGCATCGTCCTACGGACTCGTAACGCCAACTACGCCGAGTACCGACACCCGAGGGGGTTCGGCTGCCTCAGATGCCTAGTTTGCTTTTCATGTAAGCCGTCAAGAGCGACTCGGCGACCTTCCATGTGGTGCTCAGGGCATCTGGCGCGATACTCCGGATCACTTCCCACCGCGCAACCTGCTCTTTCTCGGGAAGTTCTGGATTTGTTAACTCCTCGAATGCCTCGCGAAGGGTCAGTCGGTCGGCCTCGTCCAGGTTTTCCGACGCAAGTTGGTTCTCGACGTGCCACAGGCGTTCCTTTCGGCTCGCCCAAGGATGCGCGGCTCCACAGTGGTTACAGAACGAAGGCGGCCCATAGCTCGCAAACGAGATAACGCCGTCGGCCTTATACCTACCGCGAATGTTCGTGTCGCACTCCGAGCACCGAACGAGAATCGAAGCTCCACACTTCGAGCAGAACTTCTCAACGGGGAATCTCGACCTATCACCTGTGATGGCATGACCCCTGGCGCATACAGCGCCCTGTCCGTAGTATCCCACTATCGGATGAGTCCTCGTCGTCGAAGCTCCCGCTGGCGGTCTGAGTTCCTCACGACTCTCCGCCGCACTTCTGTATCAAAGCATCCGGCTCAGTTCGTCGAAGTGGTCGAGGATGGATTCTATGGTCTCGTCGAGTTGCGTCGCCATCTCTGCCTCCCACTTGTCGAGGAGTGCTTCCAGGTGCGCCAGTTCCAATTCGGTGGCGACCCCTCTAGCCCACTTGTCAAGAAGTGCTTCGAGGCGCTGTTCGTCGGCGGGTTGCAGCCCCATGGGACCAGCGGTACCATGCGCCATTGGCACTCCTTGTCCGAGCGCTTCGACGAACCTCTTTGGTCAAATTTGAGGGTTCGTCGCGCTCTGTTCGATGTTTACGTATTACAAGCTGAGAATAATTCTAGCTCGGGAGCAGTCTTGCAGCGAATGGCTCTATCCCGTCTCCCCGACTAGCTTCCGGTAGGGCAGCCTCTTCCCCCTCATCTCCCGTACCACGTAGCCCATCCGATCCAGGGTCCCGAGGTCCTTCGTGTTGATCCGCCCACACACCTCGTTGACATAGCGTTGGAGGTGCTTGTCGCTGACCCAGTGATGCGTTCCCACGTAGCGTCTCTTGAACGCCGCCCACAGGGACTCGACACCGTTGGTGGTGACCTCCCCTCGGACGTACTCACCTCTGCCGTGATCCACCCACTCGTGGTGGGGTAGGGCTCGGTAGGAGAGTTCCCCGTCGGTGTAGATCATGGCGTCGGCCGTGGTGGTGCGGGCGACGAACTCGCGTAGCTGATCCTTCTTCGTGGGGTAGTACGAGCACACAGGGAGGGGCTCCAGCACCCTCGCCCACACCTTCCCCGTGGCCCTGTCTCTAGCCCCCACCACCATTGTCTTGTCCCCTGGTCCTCCCTTGTGCCAGTGCTTCTTGTGGGCGTGCTTCCACTTCTCCTTGCCTCCGATGTAGGTCTCATCCACCTCCACGGGTCCCTCGAACGGCGGAGGTGGTGTGGAATAGGCCTCTCGGATGCGGTGGAGCATGGACCAGGCGGTGCTCTGCGCCACCCCTACGTACTCCTTGAACGCGCTCACGGAGATGCCCTTGGGGTGTGTGACGTGGACGTAGATGCCCAATGCCCACTTGAGGAGGGGAAGGTTGGAGCGTTCCATGAGACTGTTGGTGCGGACGGAGAAGTACGAGCGGCAGTCGGTACACCAGTAGGCCATCGTCTTGTGGGAGGCCTCACGCGTGCTGGTCGATCCGCACCGCGGACAGTATCGCCCGGTCTTCCCCCACCGTTGGTCCTCGAACCAGGCTCTCGCTGCCTCCTCGTCAGGTATGAGCTGGCTGAACTCGATAACAGATAGAGTCTCTCCCCCCACTGCTTCCCCCTTGGTTGTGCTGTCAACTAGGGTAGCAAGGTCCCAACTAGCAACTAGCAACTAGCAACTAGCAACTAGCAACTAGCAACTAGCAACTA